>JAIXYA010000185.1 GCA_027490485.1 Comamonadaceae bacterium | reverse complement strand
GATTCTAACCACCACTGCTCACACCTAGCCTGACACCAATCTTTCATTCTTCATTCTTGACGCTGACTAGGCAACTTTGATCGCAAATCCTGCACCGAGATATATGCTGTATCCGAAGATATAGCTTTGGCTTTGGCTTTGAATGCGTGACCGTAAATAACCTCAAAACTCAGTGCCAATCGACCTGAAGTTTGTGGGGATATCAAGCCCTGCGCCAAGGCCTGATGCAAGCTTGCCAGCCAGTTCTTGCCGCGCAGACCAGCAAACCTGTGGGGGTGCAGATTGCGGCCCAAGGTACGCAACTCTGCCAACAAAGAAGGGGCGTCGGGGTAGGTCAGGGTGATGTGCTCCATGTCCATCACCGGTTGGGCAAAGCCTGCTTCAAGCAACATATCGCCCCAATCGTGCATATCGGTGAAGTCATGGGCTGCGGGCGGCCAAGCCTGTTGTGAATAAATCCCCTTGAGGCTGCGCAAAGTATCCGGCCCCAAACATGAAAACATCACAAAACCCTCGGGGGCCAAAGCGGTGTGCCATTGCGACATGAGAGCTTGCGGCCGTGCCTGCATATGCAAGCCCATATTCGCCCATACCATTTGCGCCAGTTGATCCAGCGACAAGGCAAAGCTAGGCGTTCTGGTTCGCCACCGTGTCCACCAAGGCGGCGTTAAATGTTGTCGCGCTTGCGACAAAAGTGCTGCATCTGACTCGACCACAGAGCAAATCGCTTGCGGGTATTGCTGGCTGACTATCGCTTGCGAAGCCCAACCACCCAAGCTGGGTTGCCAGTGCGCCCAATGCGTGGGTTGACTGCGCATCAACACCAAGCGCTGCGCCATGCGCTTGGCCACTTCGTCATGCAACCATGCGCTTGGGCTTTGCGCGGCAAAACGCTCCCAGCGCTTGGCAGCGACGGGGTCTAGCGGTGGGAGTAGTTCACTTTTTTTCAGTGAAGAATTCGCAGACATGGAGAGGAAACTTTGTTCAGATGGCAGGTATGCCTTACAGCCGCTCAGCATACCGAAATTGGTCAGGCAAATTTGTCTGGCCTCGGCTCACTTTGCCCGGGCAGTGCCACGCCTGTGGCCAATGGTCTTGGCAGGCGCTGTGCCCAACCTGTACTCGCTTGGGTGATGCCCCTTCGGATGGCTATGCCTCAATCTGCGTGGCAGCCAAACTTTACGTCTCACCTTGGAAAGAGCTCATCACTGCATTCAAGTTCGAGGGGCAAGTGGGTTTGGCCTATTTTTTGGCTCAACAAATGCGCCAGACACCCGCCATTGCCCAACGCTTGGATGCATGTGACTGGCTGGTACCCGTGCCTTTGTCGGCCAAACGCCTGCGAGACCGCGGCTTTAACCAAGCATTGGTGTTGGCCAAGCAACTTTGCCCAGAGCGTACTTTGGGCCAAGCGCTGATTCGTTTGCGCGACACGCCTGCGCAATCGGGTTTGTCGCGCAGCGACAGATTGGTCAACCTGCACCATGCCTTCATAGTTAACCCACATGGTTTGCCCAGACTACGTGACTCTCGGGTGGTGCTGGTGGACGACGTTACGACAACAGGCAGCACCTTGCTTGCCTGCACACAGGCCTTGCAGGCGGCGGGGGTTGCGCAGGTGGATGCGGTGGTGCTGGCCCGCACCCCTGCCTAAGGCAAGTCAACCCATGCCAAGCCACAATGCAGGCTTCATCGAAAGATCGCATGTTTCACATCGTTTTGGTTCAACCTGAAATTCCGCCCAACACCGGCAACATCATCCGTTTGGCCGCCAATACCGGTTGCAACTTGCATCTGGTCGAGCCACTGGGCTTTTCCATGCAAGACAAACAAATGCGCCGAGCCGGCTTGGATTACCACGAATACGCCGATGTGAAGCGCCACGCCAGTTGGCAGGCCTTTATGGATGCCGAGCAACCCGATGTGTCTCGTTGCTTTGCCCTCACCACCCACGGCAAGGCTTCAGTGTTTGCAAGCACTTTTCAGGCTAATGATTGGCTGGTGTTTGGGGCAGAAACCAGTGGTTTGTCGACCGAAGTCAGGGCTTTCTTTCAGCTGACCAATATGCTGCGCTTGCCCATGCTGGCCGGGCAACGTAGCTTGAACCTCTCAAACGCAGTGGCCATCACCGTGTATGAGGCGTGGCGTCAAAACGGCTTTGCCGGGCAGCAGCCTTAGGGATAGCGACGTACCAAGGACTCGGCGATACACACCGGTTTGTCGGCGCCTTCTCGCTCCACACTCACCTTCCACGTCATTTGCATGCCGCTGTTGTCGATGGCTTCGCAGGCCAGCAAATGCATATGGGCGCGTAAGCGGCTGTTGACCGGTACTGGCGCAGTGAAACGCACCTTGTTCAAACCGTAGTTGATACCCATGCGAGAGCCTTGAATCTCAAACGCCGACTCAAAAAACTGTGGCAACAGGGACAGGGTTAAAAACCCATGGGCGATGGTGGTGCCAAACGGGCCGCTTTGGGCTTTGTCTGTGTCGGTATGTATCCACTGGTGGTCACCCGTGGCGTGGGCAAACAAATTGATTTGTTCTTGCGTGACCGTGACCCAATCGCTGACCGCCACGTCTTGGCCTACGCAGGCCATCAAGTCTTGTAGAGCGTTAAATGTTTTCATGGTGAGACTTCTGCTTTGTCTGTCTGAAGTGGTCAGTCTAGCGCCTTAGGGCTTGACGGGTTGGCGGCTCAACTAAAATTGACGGTTTTACCTTCAGCTAAATTACCGCTATGAGCGCTTTCAATGACGAAACCGTGTTGTCTGTTCACCACTGGACCGACCGCTTGTTCAGCTTCACCACCACCCGCGACATGGCTTTGCGCTTCTCCAACGGCCACTTCACCATGATCGGTTTGCGTGTCGACGGCAAGCCTTTGCTACGCGCCTACAGCATCGTCAGTGCCAACTATGAAGAGCACTTAGAGTTTTTAAGCATCAAGGTGCCCGACGGTCCCCTCACCTCTCGGCTGCAGCACATCCAGGTGGGCGACAAAATTGTGGTGGGTCGCAAACCTACCGGCACTTTGCTGATCGACTATTTGCTGCCCGGCAAAAACCTGTACTTGCTGGGCACCGGCACCGGCATGGCGCCTTATATGAGCGTCATCCGCGACCCCGAAACTTATGAACGCTTTGAAAAAGTGATTTTGGTCCACGGTGTGCGTGAGGTGAAAGAACTGGCTTACCACGACTACCTCACCCAAGAGTTGCCACAGCACGAACTGCTGGGTGAAATGGTCAGCGCCCAAATGCTGTACTACCCCACGGTCACCCGCGAGCCCTTTCGCAACCAAGGTCGCATCAACGATTTGATCGAGAGCGGCAAGCTGACCACAGACCTGGGTCTGCCAACGCTCAACCCCGAGACCGATCGCGTCATGCTGTGCGGCAGCCCACAAATGCTGAAAAGCCTGAAAACCTTGCTGGAAGAACGCCACTTCAAAGAAGGCAATACCACCACGCCCGGCGACTTTGTGGTGGAGCGGGCTTTCGTCGAGCAGTAAGCGCTAAACCCGCTCAATCACCACCGCAATACCCTGCCCCACCCCTATGCACATGGTGCACAAGGCATAACGCCCACCTGTGCGCTGCAGTTGGTTGGTGGCGGTGGTGACCAACCTGGCGCCCGATGCACCCAGCGGGTGACCCAAGGCAATCGCGCCGCCATTGGGGTTGACGCGGTGGTCGTCGTCTTGCAAACCCAGCAGTCGCAACACCGCCAAACCTTGCGCGGCAAAGGCTTCATTGAGCTCAATCACATCCATTTGCGCCAAGGTCAAACCGGTCAGCGCCAGCACTTTTTCGGTGGCGGGAGCAGGACCTATGCCCATGATGCGCGGGGGTACACCGGCTGTCGCCATGCCCACCACCCTGGCGCGGGGCGTCAAACCATGTTTGGCGGCACTGGCTTCATCGGCCAACAAAATTGCGCAAGCACCGTCGTTCACGCCGCTGGCATTACCCGCTGTCACCGTGCCGTCTGGCCGCACCACGCCTTTGAGCTTGGCCAAGGCTTCCAAACTGGTTTCGCGGGGGTGCTCATCCTTGTCCACCACAATGGGATCGCCCTTTTTTTGCGGGATGGTGACGGCTGTGATTTCTTGCGCCAAGATGCCAGCTTGTTGCGCCGCCACGGCTTTCATTTGGCTGGCCAAAGCCATGCGGTCTTGGGCTTCGCGCTCTATTTTGTAATCAGTCGCCACGTTTTCTGCGGTCTCAGGCATGGCGTCCACGCCGAACTGGCTTTTCATCAAGGGGTTGACGAAGCGCCAGCCGATGGTGGTGTCAAAAATTTGCGGATTGCGGCCAAACGCCGCCTCGGCTTTGGGCATCACAAAAGGAGCGCGGCTCATGCTCTCCACCCCTCCGGCGATCATCAAACCCGCCTCACCTACACGTATGGCACGGGCGGCGGTGCCTAATGCATCCATGCCAGAGCCACACAGTCGGTTGATGGTGGCACCCGGAATCTCCAAAGGCAAACCCGCCAACAGACTGGCCATGTGCGCCACATTGCGGTTGTCTTCGCCTGCTTGGTTGACGCAGCCATACAAAATATCGGTCACAGCTTGCCAATCCACCTTGGGGTTACGCGCCATCAAAGCCTTCAGGGGCACTGCCGCCAAATCATCGGCGCGAACGCTGGACAAAGCGCCACCATAGCGGCCAAAAGGGGTGCGAATCGCGTCACAAATAAAAGCGTGGTTCATGCAAATCTCTGGTTAACAATACAAGCCATGTTCAATCCTTCCCAAGAAGATGTCAGGCGGTTCTTCTGCCAAGTCTATGCCAAGCAGCAAAGCGATCAATTAAGCGATGCGTTGGAAACGTTGGCCGGTTTGTGGGTGGCAGAACACCCCGAATACGCCAACGATTTATCAGACATTGATGCGGCATTGGCCAAGCAGTACAAAGGCGACGACGGTCAGTCCAACCCGTTTTTGCATTTGTCCATGCATGTCTCCATCAGCGAACAATGCTCCATCGACCAGCCACGCGGCATTCGCCAAGCGGTGGAGTTGCTGGCCGCTAAGCGCAACAGCTTGCATGATGCCCACCACGAGGTGATGGAATGCTTGGGAACCATGTTGTGGGAGAGCCAACGCAGTGGTCGCCCCCCCGATGGTCAGGCCTATATAGACGCGGTGCAGCGCCGCGCCACCACAGATTGAGATGCCAGAAAAACAAAAACCCACCGAAGTGGGTTTTGCACAAGGGCTTGCAGCTTATTTACGGAATTTAGACTGAGGCACCGTTTTCAAGTCGCCCTGCTGACTGCTGACATAGGCGGACAATTGTTTAAGTTCGGCCAAAGTGAATTGCTTGGCAATGCCACCCATCACACCATTGGAGCGACCCCAAGTGGCTTGGCCGTCTTGTTTATAGGATTTGAGGGCAACATAAAGATAGTCTTTGTATTGGCCTGCAATCTTGGGATAGCCAGGCACCATGGGCTTATTCAAATTCGCACCGTGGCAAGAGGCGCAAGCACCCTTGGCAAGCAAGGCAGCTGTGCTGGGAGAAGCCTCGGAGGCTTTTTCAGGCAAGGTCACTGAATCATCTTTGCCGTGTGATTCGTAGTAAGCCGCAATATCGGCCATGTCTTTGGCAGTCAAAGAAGCAGCGATGCTGCGCATGGTGGGGTGTTTGCGTTCGCCTTTTTGGTAAGCCGTTAATGACGAAACGATATAGCCGGCATTCTGACCCGAGATCATGGGCACTTTGTAGACCTCAGGGAAAGAGGCTTGGTAACCTTTGATGCCGTGGCATCCTATGCACATGGCAATTTTGGTTTCACCGGCTTTGGCGTCGCCTGCTGCGTCTTGGGCATAAGCCACTGAGGTCACCGAGGCGACAAAAACCATGAGAACCGATGTTATGAGCTTGGTCATTTTGGACAGACAATCATGAAAAGAAACTCCAAAGATTATATCGACGCGGTTTGTAAGCTCCGTGTTGGAAACCTAAAAGGCATTGATCCATGAAATTTGCAGGAACCGATAACTACGTTGCCACCCAAGACCTGATGTTGGCGGTCAATGCGGCCATCACCCTCAAGCGCCCTTTGTTGGTCAAGGGCGAACCAGGAACAGGCAAAACCATGCTGGCCGAGGAAGTAGCGCAGTCCCTTGGCATGCCTTTGCTGCAGTGGCATGTGAAATCCACCACCAAGGCTCAGCAGGGCCTTTATGAATACGATGCAGTGAGTCGTCTGCGCGACAGCCAAATGGCCGACCTTGATGGCGGCGAGCGGGTAAAGAACATAGAAAACTACATTGTCAAAGGGGTTTTGTGGCAAGCGTTCACAGCCACCGAGCCTGTGGCGCTGCTGATTGATGAGATCGACAAGGCTGACATCGAGTTTCCCAACGATTTGCTGCGCGAACTCGACCGCATGGAGTTTTATTGCTACGAAACCCGCCAACTGATCAAGGCTCAAACCCGTCCGCTGGTGTTCATCACCTCTAACAACGAGAAAGAACTGCCCGACGCGTTTTTGCGCCGCTGTTTCTTCCACTACATCAAGTTCCCTGAAGCCGACACCATGCGGCAAATCATTGATGTGCATTTCCCCAACTTGAAAAAAGACCTGCTGGCCGCCGCCCTGAAAACTTTTTACGACGTGCGTGGCTTGCCTGGATTGAAGAAAAAACCCTCCACCTCGGAACTGCTGGACTGGCTGAAACTGCTGGTGGCCGAAGACATCCCACTGGCTGCGCTGCAAACCCAAGACGACAAAGTGGCGGTGCCACCACTGGTGGGTGCCTTGCTGAAAAACGAACAAGACGTGACCTTGTTTGAAAAACTGGTGTTCATGCAAAGCCGCAACCGCTGATCCAACAACATGAAACACTTGCTCGCACAAGGACTGGGAGACGCCATCGGCTTTGTGGTGGGGGCGTTGCTGGGATTTTTTGTTGGGCAGCTTTTGGGCTGCGATGTGTTCGATGAGGGCTACAGCACCCGCAGCATGGTGGGCATCGCCCTGGTTGGTTTGGGCGGTGGCATGGGATTGCAAGCCGCTCGCCGCTGGTTGCATCCTGAGCCTAGTGACACGGATGTGCCATGAACCCATCTCAACCATCAAACGCTTGTTTGCCCAATGAAAGGGGCTTGCCATGCTGATTGACTTTTTCTACACCCTGCGTGCTGCCAAATTGCCGGTGTCGGTCAAGGAATACCTCACGCTGTTGGAAGCTTTGGAGGCCAATGTGGTCGGGCCCAACAGCGACGCCAGCAGCATGGACGATTTTTACCACCTCAGTCGCATGGTTTTGGTGAAAGACGAAAAGCATTTCGACAAGTTTGACAAGGCCTTTGGCGCTTATTTCAAGGGTGTGGAAATGCTGACCGACTTCACCGCGGACGTGCCTTTGGAGTGGTTGAAGAAAACCCTGGAAAACGAACTCACGCCCGAGCAAAAAGCGGCCATCGAGAAAATGGGCTGGGACGAGTTGATGGAAACTTTGAAGAAGCGCTTGGAAGAACAAAAAGAACGCCACCAGGGTGGCAACAAATGGATTGGCACTGGCGGTACCTCGCCCTTTGGCAACAGCGGCTACAACCCACAAGGCATTCGCATCGGTGGCAAAGGCGGCAACAAACGCGCCATCAAAGTGTGGGAGCAGCGTGCTTACCACGACTATGACGACGCTGTTGAACTGGG
>JAIXYA010000221.1 GCA_027490485.1 Comamonadaceae bacterium | reverse complement strand
GACACACGGCTCATCGCGTCAAAGCGGATGTTGTTGTCGGGGGTGCATTTACGCAAGGCTTTTTTGGCTTTGGCTCGCAAGCGCCCTGCTTCATCGAAACCTTGGGCAAAGGCTTTGACGGATTGTCTTGCGGCGTCAAGCAGTTGAACCACCATGGCATCGCGTTCGCGCTCATGCATGGCATCGCGGCGCTTGTCTATTTCACCCAAACGGTGTTGTAAAGCCTGCACCAGTTGTTGGCGGCGCTTGGGGTTGTCCAGTAAATCGTCTTGCAAATAAGGATTGCGTTGCACCACCCAAATGTCGCCCAAGACCTCAAACAACATGCGTGCAGAACGTCCTGTTTTTCGCTCTTGGCGCAAAGTTTCCAAGGTCTGCCAAGCGCTTGAACCAAGCAGGCGAATGACGATTTCCCGGTCGGAGAACGAGGTGTAGTTGTAGGGAATTTCCCTTGATCGCTGGATGTCTTGGTCAGCCGCCAGCAAAGGGGGCAAGGGAGTAGGTGCGTTCATAGGGGAGTTGGATATTAACCTAGGCAGATTTCAGCGACGCCATGCCCTGAAAAATACCCATTGCAAAGATGCGCACACCACCACGAGCAAGGTGTAGGTCAGCATCTTGCCGTCTTGACCGCCCAGCACCAATCCGCCAATCAAAACAGCGATACCCGCCAAACTGTTCAGGACAAACTGCTGCCAGGGCTTGACCAGCGAGGGTTTATGACGCCACAAAAGGCGGCTGAGAACCCCCATCCATGCCGCCATAAAGACTGCTGGGGCTAAAAAATTGACTAAGTGAACAATAAGAGACAAGCTATCCATCCCGAAATTTTATAATCCCCACTATGTCAGTATGGGCGCTAGGACTCAACCACACCACTGCTCCGCTCGATTTGCGCGGTCGGTTTGCGTTTGCTATTGAGCAAGTGGGTCCTGTTTTAGACGGGTTACGACACAGTTTTGGTTCTCAAACCGAAGCCACCATTCTCTCGACTTGCAACCGCACCGAAATTTATTGCGCCTCGCAAGAAATCGCCATGCCCCAGACCCTGCAGTGGCTGGCCGAGTCGGGAGGCGTGAGCCCTGACAGCCTGCACGACCACATTTACACGATGGTGGACGATCAAGCCGCACGTCATGCGTTTCGGGTTGCCAGCGGTTTGGACTCGATGGTGCTGGGCGAGCCGCAAATTTTGGGGCAAATGAAAGACGCGGTGCGCGTCGCCCGCGAGGTCGGCGCCTTGGGTTCTACCCTGCACCAAATGTTCCAACGCTCGTTTGCGGTAGCCAAGCAGGTGCGCAGTTCCACCGAAATTGGCGCCCACAGCATCAGCATGTCAGCCGCCTCGGTACGACTGGCGGCACAGTTGTTTGAAGACCTAAGCCAGATCCATGTTCTGTTTGTGGGCGCAGGTGAAATGATCGAGTTGTGCGCCACCCATTTCGCCGCCAAAACCCCCAAATCCATGGTGGTAGCTAACCGCACACAAGAGCGCGGTGAGCGCTTGGCAGTGCAACTCAAAGCGGATGTCATGCGCTTGGCCGACCTCCCTGACCGCTTGCACGAGTTCGACGCGGTCATCAGTTGCACCGCCAGCACCTTGCCTTTGATCGGCTTGGGTGCCGTGGAGCGTGCCCTGAAAAAGCGCCGTAACCGCCCCATGTTCATGGTCGATTTAGCGGTGCCCCGTGACATCGAACCTGAAGTGAAATCTTTGCGCGATGTTTACCTGTATACCGTTGACGATTTGTCGCAAGTGGTGCAAACCGGCCAAGCCAGCCGCCAAGCCGCGGTGGCCGAAGCCGAGGTCATCATCGACGCCGGTGTGCAAAGCTTTGTCAACTGGCTAGACCAACGCAGCGATGTGCCGCTTATTCAACAGCTCAACCAGCAAGCCGAGGTCTGGCGTGCCGCTGAGTTGCAAAAAGCGCACAAATTGCTGGCCAAGGGCGAACCGGTGGAAGCTGTGCTGGACAGCATGTCCAAAAACCTCGCCCACAAAATGCTGCACGGCGCCATGTCGGAATTGCATTCGGACGACCCGCAAGCGCGTCAACAAGCGCGCAGTGCCATCGAACACTTCTTTTTGCGCAGCTCGCGTTAGCTGCCGCCTCCACCATGAAACCCTTTATGCGCGCTCAGTTGGAGCGTTCGGTACAACGTTTGTCCGAGCTGGACTTTTTGCTGTCCCGAGAAGACATCATGCAAGACATGACCCAGTTCCTGGTCTTGTCACGCGAACACGCCGAGGTGGTAGCGCTGGTCACGCCTTACCAAAAGTGGCAGCAACTCCATGCGGATATGGCGGCGGCGCAGGCCATGCTGCAAGACGCCGACCCCGAGCTGCAAGCCATGGCGCAAGAAGAAATCAGCAGCGCCGAGCCTGCCATTTCTGCGATCGAAGCGCAGTTGCAACGTATGTTGCTGCCCAAAGACCCGGATGACGCTCGCAATGCTTTTCTGGAAATCCGCGCGGGTACCGGTGGTGATGAATCTGCCTTGTTCGCGGGGGATTTGCTGCGCATGTACACCCGCTTTTGTGCCACCCAAAGCTGGCGGCTTGAGGTGATCAGCGAGTCGCCCAGCGAGTTGGGCGGTTACAAAGAGGTGGTGATCCGCATCGAAGGCGCTGGGGTTTACGGCGCGTTGAAATTCGAGTCGGGTGGGCATCGTGTGCAGCGTGTGCCGGCCACCGAAACCCAAGGCCGCATCCACACCAGCGCCTGCACCGTGGCGGTGTTGGCCGAACCTGACGAGGCCGAGGCCATCAAAATCAACCCGTCGGACTTGCGCATCGACACCTTCCGCGCCAGTGGCGCAGGGGGGCAGCACATCAACAAAACCGACTCGGCGGTGCGCATCACCCATTTGCCCACCGGCATCGTGGCAGAGTGCCAAGACGGTCGCAGCCAGCACAGCAACAAAGCGCAAGCGCTTCGCGTGCTGACCGCCCGCATCCAAGAAAAAGACCGGTCCGAGCGTGCCGCCAAAGACGCTGCTGAACGCAAAAGCTTGATCGGCAGCGGAGACAGAAGCGACCGCATCCGCACCTACAACTTCCCGCAAGGCCGCTTCACCGACCACCGCATCAACCTCACGCTGTACAAACTGCTGGGCATCATGGAGGGCGATTTGGGTGACGTGGTTGAAGCGCTGCAAGCATATGAGGCGGCCGAGCAACTGGCCGCCTTGGAGGGCGCGGCTTGAACATCGCCCAAGCCTTGGCCCACGCCAAAACCATGGGGCTGGACCATTTAGAAGCGCAAACCCTGCTGCTGCATGCCTTGGGCCGCGATCAGCACGACCGCGCTTGGCTGCTGCAGCACAACACGGATGAGCCCAGTTTGAGCATGCTGGAAACTTTCAACGCTTTGGTGCAAAGGCGTTTGCACAATGAACCCATCGCTTATTTGACAGGTTCGCAAGACTTCCACGGCCTGAACCTGGCTGTCGACCCACGGGTGCTGGTGCCCCGACCCGACACCGAAACCTTGGTGGATTGGGCTTTGTCGCTGGACCTTGAACAAGCAACAGTGCTGGACCTCGGCACCGGCAGCGGTGCCATCGCTTTGGCCCTTAAACATGCCCGCCCCTCATGGAACTTGAGCGCGGTGGACGCCAGTGCAGATGCCTTGCTTGTGGCGAGTGCCAACGCCCAAACCTTGTCGCTGCAGGTGAATTTTGTTC
>JAIXYA010000288.1 GCA_027490485.1 Comamonadaceae bacterium | reverse complement strand
GTCGGACACCTTAACGGGTGTGGGGTTGAGCACCAAACGACCGGCTTGCAGCTGGGAAAAGTCCAAAATCTGGTTGACCAATTTCAGCAACTTGTCCGTGGACTGGCGAATCAGCCTAACCGTTTCCAACTCTTGGGGGGTGAGTTGCATGTTTTCCAGCAACACATCGTTGAAACCCAAAATAGCATTCATGGGCGTGCGCAATTCGTGACCAACGGCCGCGACAAATTCGTCTTTATAGGCCTCTGACTTCAGCAAAGCCTGCCGACTGCCTTCGAGTTCAAGGTTTCTTTCTTTGAGGCTGACCAACTGCTGCTTGTTCAACACGTAATAGAACACCGGCACCCAAAACACATTGGCTGCCACGCACATCAAAGAGATCGTCGCCCAATTGAGATGCTGTTCTTTGAAAGCAAAATCGCTGGGCAAATACCCAAAAAATGTCAACACAAACAAGCTGCCAATGGCGCTCATCACCACAGCCACCCAAATTAAGTTTTCTTTGAAACCTAACAAGACCAAGCTGGGCAGGGGCAAAATGCCCAGCCACAAAATTTGTGGCGAGGCCAAGCCACCGGTGTTCATACAGAGGATGTAAATCAGCGAGAAGCACACCGCCAGCAACGCATGGGTGACCACCGCGACAGGCCACTTGCGCCAGATATAAAGGATGCCGATCAAGGACAGCACGGCCATGCTCAGCAAACTGAGGGGAACATGTTCAAAAGGGCCAGATACAAAACAAAAGCCGCCAATGATCAGCATGGCGACGCAGATATAACTGCGCAAAATAAAGTGACGCTGACTCAATAAATCATCGGGCCAGTGTCGGGCAAAAAGTCCAGCCAAAGCATGCATGTCTGCATGATAACTATGGCGCAGGTGTTTTAAAACCTAAAGTATTGCTCATTATTAACAAAAGTACCTAAATGACCAGGGCCGCGGCAATGTCTTTGCTGACCGAGGCGGGGGTGTCCATGGAGCCATAACGCTTGACGGTGGTGCCATCTTTGGCAACCAAGAACTTGGTGAAGTTCCATTTAATGCCTTCGCTGCCCAGTACACCGGGTGCTTGGCCTTTGAGCCATTGGTAAAGCGGATGGGCTTGGGCGCCATTGACCTCGGTTTTGGCCATCATGGGAAACGACACGCCATAGTTCTTTTGGCAAAAAGCCCCAATTTCTTCGTTGCTGCCAGGGTCTTGGCTGCCAAACTGGTTGCAGGGAAAGCCCAGCACCACCAAGCCTTGGCTGGCAAATTCTTGGTGCAATTTCTCCAGTCCTGCAAACTGGGGGGTGAAGCCACAGGCGCTGGCGGTGTTGACGATCAGCAGCACTTTGCCTTGGTAGTCGCTGAGGGCGACCGTGTGGCCGTCGATGGTTTGGGCTTCAAAATCATAAACATTGGCCATCTGTTTTCTCCACAAGTTAGAACGTCATTGTCGCTAATCTGGCTTGTCCCTGCTGGGCCAAGCCGCCAAGGCCGCCGCCAACACGATCAGCAAGCCGCCCAGCAGTTTGCGGGTGCTGAGCTCAGAAGCACCCAGCGCCACCGATGAAAGCGTAGCAAACACAATTTCCGACAACATCACCAAGGCGGTGGTGCTGGCCGCCAAACGTGCCGCCCCAAATTGCAAACTCAGGTTGGAGGCCAGCAGCAGCACCGCCAAGCCCAAGGCATAAGGCCACCATGCAAAGTCTGGTGGCCACACGATCAAGCCAGACGGTGCGCCAGCCAGTGCAGCCAACGCGGTCAAGGCCATGCCGCCGCCAAACATGCCCGCCATGCGATCGGCCTCGGGCAGGTAGGACAGCTTTTTCAGCATGGCGTTGTTCAGGGCGAAACTGGCGCCACCCAACAGCGCCAAATAATCCATGGCCGAAGAGGGCCAAGGCCAATCCATCTCGGGGGTTTTCAGCACCAGCGCCACGCCGCACAAGGCCAGCGCCAAGCGCAGCAGCGACCAGCGGGTGGGGCGCTCATCCAACAGCAACCAAGCAAACAACACCGACCATGCAGGCATGGTGTAAAAAAGCAGCACCACCCGCACCACATCGCCCAAGGTGACGGCCCAGTTAAAGCCCAAATTGGTCAAGCCCGAGCCTAGAAACAACCACCACAAGGTGGGGTGTTGCGCCATGCTGAGCCATGTGCGGGGGCGCAGCAAGGTGATGCACACACAGGCAAAGCCGTACATGAAAGCGGTGGCCCACAAAGGGTGCAGGCCCAGCGCCTGCATCTCGCGCAAAGGCCACCAACTCAGACCAAACACCAGGGCATTGAAAAGCAGGCCCAGCACCGGCCCCCAAGTGGTGGTCATGGCATCAGTGAGAGGGGTCTTGGCGAGCGATATCGAGCAAGCGCTCTACCTCTTTGGCATGGTGTTTGCAATTGCTTTGGTGCCAGCGCTGGATGAGCCACATATTGCCCGCCACGATAAGGCCAAAGCAAACGATGGCGTTAAACGCACTTAAGCCCATGGCTGATGCCCCAGCATACAAAGCACCCAGCGCCAAGATACAGGCTTGCTCATTGAAGTTTTGCACTGCAATGGAGCGACCTGCACCCATCAGGTTGTGGCCACGGTGTTGCAGCAAAGCGTTCATGGGCACCACCAAAACCCCGCCCAAGCCACCCAGCAAAATGAAAAACGGTGC
>JAIXYA010000023.1 GCA_027490485.1 Comamonadaceae bacterium | reverse complement strand
TGCTGGGCTTAACCAACCAATTTGACTTACTGTGACCACGTCTTCTGACAGCACCCCCGACTTACCCACTTTGGATGCCTTGACCTCAGGCGCCTTGACCGCGCCTACCTCTGGCGAACGATCTTCGCGTTTACGCGATTGGCTGGCAAACAATCCCTCACCCGAATTGATGCAGCAAGTGTTCAAAGAAATGAGTGTGCGAGACAAGGGCGCTGCCAAGCTCTTGCGCGAAAAACTCGATGAACTCAAGCGGACCAAAACCCAAGACAGCTTGGCCCAAGAGTGGGCCGACAAAGCCCAAAGTCTGCTGCAAGCCCACCCATTCAAAGTGGCCGATGCCATGGCGTGGCAACGAGATGCAGCCAAAGCTGGTGCCCCTTTGTCGCGTGAACCGCTGGCCGGTTTGCGTCAAGCCCTGACCGAGCGCATCAAGCATGTGGATGAACTCGAGCATCGTGCTCAAGTGCAACGCGAAACAGCGCTCTTGCTGACCCAGCGCATCGAGGTGTTGTCGACCAAGTCTTGGCAAGAAGCGCTAGATCAACAAGGGACGTTACAAGCTGATTTGAAGCGCTTGCACGATGAGTTTGAGGCTTTGCAAAGCGACGCCCATTGGTCAAGCGTTGACCCCAAATACCCATCCTTGGTGATTGAAACCAGCAAGCACATTCCCTTGGTTTGGGACGCATTTTCTGCTGCACTGGCCCAAACCCAGGCCGCTGCCCAAGACATCAACTTGCCATTACCGGCGGTGCCTGCATGGGCTGACCAATTACGTCAATCCAGAGGTGAGAGCGTGGCCGCAGCACCCGCGGTCCCTGTCAGCAAAGCCAAAACAGACGCCGACCCTCCAGCCAGCCAAGTTGCTTTGGAAGTCCCCAGCATGTTGTTGCAACTGGAAAAAGAAGTGGCCTTGGGGCACAGCAAAGCCATGTCAAGCGCAGCTTCTTTGTTGCGCGCTGCGCTCAAAACCAAAGGTCTGAATCTCGATACCGAGCTTTCCCAAAAGGTGCAAACCACCTTGGCCGCGGCTGCAGAACTCGAAGGTTGGCAACGCAAGCATGCAGACGAAATTCGCCTGCAACTGGTTACCAAAGCAGAAGCCCTGCTGCAACCACCTGACTCTGCGCGAACAGCCTCTGCGCATGCAGCCTTAGAAGTTGCCAATCTCGACGAGCAAGCCGCGCCTGAAGTTCCCCCAGAAGTTATCCCTGAAGTTGCCTCGACAATCCCTGTCGATTACAGCCAATGGGTACCAGCCATGGGTGGGCGTAAATTACAAGAAACCTTGCGTCAACTGCGTGATGAGTGGAAAAAAACAGACCAAGGTGGTATGCCCAACCACGGCTTGTGGAAGCGTTTTGACCAAGCTTGCAACCGCGCCTATCCCTTTGTTCAAGCTTGGCTTGGCAAAGCCAAGGCTGAGAGCGCAGCGCACCGCGAGGGGCGTTTGGCCTTGTTGGCTGAAGTGGCTGCTTGGACCCAAGCCCATCAAAGCAATACCGACTGGAAAACCCAAGCGCGAGAGTTGCATCAGTTTTCCGAACGTTGGCGCAACAGCGGACACCTCAGTGAAAAAGCGTTTGCCGATATGCAAACCCAATGGAAGGCGTCCATCAAAGCCGCCCATGTGGGCTTGGAGGCGGCGCAAACGCAAAGTATCACGCTGCGCCGCGCCATGATCGAGGAGGCCAAGGCCTTGGGCGAAGCGCCTCAGTTGCGTATTGATGCCGTGAAGGCTTTGCAACAACGCTGGCAAATCGAATCCCAAGCCGTTCCCGTTGAGCGCAAGCTGGCACAAAAATTGTGGGACGCGTTTCGTCAACCTTTGGATGAAGCCTTCAGCCGGAAAACCCAGTCACGCGCAACTGCACCGGCTCAGAACCTCTCCGAGCATGACAAGGCGGTGATGGCAGCAGCCGCAGAGCTTGAAAAAGCCATTGCCCAAGGAGACGCTTCGGCTATTCGACAAGCCATGGCCCATGTGCAAGCGGTTTCGTCTGGACAAGCTGCTGCGCCTGCACCCGTGCAGACCGAAGCTCCCACGCAGACCTCCGAGGAAAGCGCAGCCATTGCCCCCGAGCAAGATACTTCCCCACCTGTTTCCGAACCAGCTGATGGTGAACCAGCCCTAAAGCCTGAAGAGGCATTGGCACCTCCACCTCCACCTAAACCTGTGCTGGTCAAAAAAGTAGTTGCTGTACGTGGCGACGACAGACCCGGTCAAAAGAAAACCGAACCCGCGCCTGCGGGGCGTTTTGGCGACAAATCTGGCGCACGCCGAACTGAGCGCGAAACAGGCAACCGCCGTGGGCCCGACGCTGGACGTGGCGGTCTGCGCGATAAACCTGCGTATGAAGCACGTGGTCCCCGTTTGGGGGACGCAGCCTTTCGTGCGCAACGTCAAGCGCTTGAACAGGCTGATACAGCTTTGCGCAAACTGGCCATGCAAGCCCATGGTGAAACCTTGGTTCATTTGCTTGGCGCATGGCAGCAACGTCAGTCAGACCAGTTACCTGCTGCCAAGGATTTAGGTGCTCGTTTGAGCGCCCAGCAACGGCAGGACTGGGCCAAGGCATTGCAAGCCGCGCCTCAGGGTTCGCCTGACCAAGCCTTGCTGCGTTTGGAAATTGCCGCCGAGGTGCCCACCCCTGCATCTCACGTGGACGCTCGACGTATGCTGCAACTCCAGTTGCTGACCAAGCGTAACGACGCTGGTCCCGCACAAACGTGGGCGCATGATGTCGCTCAAGTGCTGGGCAGCAGCTACGATGAAGAAAACGCCAAGCGTGTGCAGGCAGCTCTCAAGGTCTTGCTTAAAAAATAGTTGGCCTCGGGGGGGGTTATGTCGGGACAATGTCTTGTCGCGAAAAGCCTTTCCCCATCTGCCAGGTCAGCCATTCGGCGCGGGCAGGGGTGGCACTGGCATCCCAGTCGCTCAATACAAAGCGTTGGTGATCGGCAGACAAAGTGTGAATCGCTGGTTGATGGGTGTGTCCGTGAATCAACACACTCGCACCATATTGCTGCAGACTGGCCAAAGCGGCTGCGTTGTCCACATCGACCCAAGCCGTTTGCGTTTGTTTTAAAGCCTCACTTTGCGCTCTGAGATCACGTGCTATTTGCAGTCTTTGCGCCAAAGGTTTCGATAAAAACTCACTTTGCCACTGACTTGCCCTGACTTGCTGACGAAACGCTTGGTAAGCGGTATCTGCGATGCACAAGGCATCTCCAT
>JAIXYA010000089.1 GCA_027490485.1 Comamonadaceae bacterium | reverse complement strand
TTTGCGTTTGCCAGCTTGACCGAAACCTTTGGCAATGTGACGCTAGAGGCCATGGCCAGCGGTTTGGCAGTGGTGGCGTTCAAACACGCAGCTGCTGGGCAATGCATCACCCATGGCGAAAACGGCATGTGTGTGGACACCGAGTCGCCCGACGAATTTGTGAAAGCCGTGTGCGCCGTGGTGGAGGCCCCGAGTTTGCAAGCGCGTTTGGCCCAGCAAGCTTTGCAAACAGCGCAAACGCTGGACTGGCCAGGCGTGGTCGAACGCACCGAAGCCATGTTCCGCCATGTCATGGCGGGCAGTTACCAGCAAGAAAGCTTGGGTTTAGAGATCAGCCTGCAACGGGCGCCTTAAGCCCCAACTTGCTACTTACAACTCGACTTTGCCTCGCGTGGCTTTGGTTTGACCACGCATCACTTTGCTGTCGACCCGTTTGCGCTGCGAGCTGAGGGTGGGGCGGGTGGCGCGACGCGGTTTCACCGGTTTGGCGGCCAGCGCCACCATCTCATGCAAACGGGCGATGGCTTCGGCGCGGTTTTTGTCTTGGCTGCGGGTGGTTTGCGCCTTGATGACGATCACCCCGTCCAAGGTGATGCGCTGGTCCGAAGTGGCCAAGAGCTTGTATTTCACCGCCTCGGGCAAAGAAGATGCGCGGATGTCAAACCGCAAATGCACAGCGCTGGACACCTTGTTGACGTTTTGACCACCTGCGCCTTGCGCACGGATGGCGGTGAATTCCATCTCAGCCTCAGGTATCTCGATAGGCATCACACCACCATGTCGTATTGCAATGTGATGGGCGCATGGTCTGAAAACTTCTCTTCCTTATAAATAGACACCTGTTTGGCCAATGCGGCCAAAGCGGGTGTCGCCAAGTGGTAGTCCAAGCGCCACCCCACGTTGTTGGCATAGGCTTGGCCGCGGTTGCTCCACCAGGTGTAGCAAGCGTCGATGGTGTCGGGGTGCAGCTGGCGGTACACGTCCACCAAGCCGCCTTCGGTGGTGAGCTTGGTCATCCATTCGCGTTCTTCGGGCAGAAAGCCGCTGTTCTTTTTGTTGCCGCGCCAGTTTTTCAGGTCTTGCTCTTTGTGTGCAATGTTCACGTCCCCGCACAGAATGAATTCCCGTCCTTGTTGCAAAGCCATCAAATGGGGATAAATCACATCCAAAAAACGGAACTTGGCCTCTTGCCGCTCAGGCCCTGAGGAGCCGCTGGGGAAATACACACTTAACAAAGAGAGCTTGCGCTTGGGTGTATCGAAGCGCAGTTCTAAATAGCGGCCTTCAGCGTCAAATTCGCCGCCATCAAAGCCTTGAATCACATGACTGGGCTCGTGGCGGGTGTAGATGCCTACACCTGAGTAGCCTTTTTTCTCGGCGCATTGAAAGTAACCATTCAAGCCAGCCAACTGCTCGAAGCTGCCGACAAGATCGCTTTCTTGGGCTTTGATCTCTTGCACACACATACAATCCGGCTTGGCTTTATCAAGCCAGCTTTGCAGCCCTTTGCTGCTGGCCGAGCGGATGCCGTTGAGGTTAAGGCTGGTGAGTGTGAACAAGGAATCCCCTATGGCTGAACAAGGCGCGGCACCAACCGATTTGGCGCAAGCATTCATTCGATTCTCGCTGGAAAGTGGCGTCTTGCGTTTTGGGGAATTCAAAACCAAAGCCGGGCGGCTTTCCCCCTACTTTTTCAATGCCGGCTTGTTCGACGATGGTGCCAAGTTGGCGCGGCTGGCACATTTTTACGCCCAACTGTTGATCCACAGCCGGATGGAATTTGACATGGTGTTTGGCCCTGCCTACAAAGGCATTCCGCTGGGGGCGGTGGTGGCAGCAGAGTTGGCAAGGTTGGGGCGCAATGTGCCTTTTGCTTACAACCGCAAGGAAGCCAAAGACCACGGCGAAGGCGGCACCTTGGTAGGAGCGCCCTTGAAGGGGCGGGTGTTGATTGTGGATGACGTGATGAGCGCAGGCACCGCGGTGCGAGAGTCGATTCGCCTGATCGAAGCCGCAGGTGCGAAAGCCCATGCGGTGGTGATTGCCTTGGACCGTCAAGAAATGGCCACAGAGGTGGATGCCCAAGGCGCCACCCGAGATGTGCCGCACAGCGCGGTGCAATATGTGCGAGAAACACTGGGTTTGCAGGTACTGGCGGTGGCCCAACTGGACGATTTGCTGGCCTATCTTCATGACCAGGGCGGCTTAGGCGAAGCGGCCACCTATTTGCCGGCGGTTCAAGCCTATCGTCAGCGCTATGGGGTAATCTGAGGGACTTCCCCGCTGCAGAACGGGTGTTTTGCCCCTAAACTGACGGGCTAGCACCCAGCTGTAATCGGAGACCCCGTCATGAACGCGCCCCTGCCCGAACACATTCGCATCGCCCTCGAGACGGTTCAACTCGACGACAAATACCGCCTCGACCATGGCCGCGCTTTCATGAGCGGCGTACAAGCCTTGGTCAAACTGCCGATGTTGCAGCGACAGCGTGATGCTTTGCAGGGCAAAAACACCGCAGGCTTTATCAGTGGCTACCGTGGCTCGCCCTTGGGTACTTACGACCAAGCGCTGTGGAGCGCCAAGTCTTTTTTGCAGTCACAGCAGATCGTTTTCCAACCCGGTGTGAATGAAGAGCTTGCCGCCACCGCTTTGTGGGGTACGCAGCAACTGGGCTTTGCCCCCCCTGGGAGCAACAAATTCGATGGGGTGTTTGGCATTTGGTATGGCAAAGGCCCAGGCGTTGACCGCACCTCTGACGTGTTCAAGCACGCCAACATGGCAGGCACCACGCCTTGGGGCGGTGTGTTGGCGTTGGCAGGGGACGACCACGTCGCCAAAAGCAGTACCGCTGCCCACCAAAGCGACCATATTTTCAAAGCCTGCGGTTTGCCCGTGTTTTTCCCAGCGTCGGTGCAAGATGTGCTGGACTACGGCATCCATGGCATCGCCATGAGCCGTTTTGCAGGTGTGTGGGCGGGTATGAAAACCATCCAAGAGGTGGTGGAGTCCAGCGCCTCGGTGATGATCGACCCCGAGGGTGTGCGCATTGTGCTGCCCGAGTTCGAGATGCCCGAAGGCGGCTTGCACATTCGTTGGCCCGACGACGCCTTGAGCCAAGAGGCGCGTTTGTTCAATTACAAATGGTATGCGGCACTGGCTTACATCCGCGCCAATAAAATCAACCACACCGTCATCAAAGGTGCGAACGACCGCTTTGGTTTGATTGCCAGCGGCAAAGCCTACAACGACACCCGCCAAGCCTTGCTGGACTTGGGGCTGGACGACACCACTTGCCAGCGCATCGGTATTCGGGTGCACAAAGTGGGCGTGGTGTGGCCGCTGGAGTCCGAGAGCACACGCGAATTTGCGCGTGGCTTGCAAGAGATTTTGGTGGTGGAAGAAAAACGCCAACTCATTGAATACCAGTTGAAAGAAGAGCTTTACAACTGGCCTGACGCACAGCGCCCTCGGGTGTTGGGCAAGTTCAACGAAGGCGAAGGAGAC
>JAIXYA010000142.1 GCA_027490485.1 Comamonadaceae bacterium | reverse complement strand
GTGGGCAAGTTTGGTACCGCTGGTGTGACTTACCAGGAGTTGTTCGCATGAAAATTGTTGTCACGGGCGCTGCGGGTTTCATCGGCAGCAACATTGTCAAAGGTTTGAACCAGCGTGGCATCACCGACATCATTGCGGTCGATGATTTGCGCGATGGCGACAAGTTTCGCAACCTGGCTGATTTGCAAATCGCCGACTACATCGACCACAGCGTGTTTTACGAAGCGTTTGCCAAACGAGAGTTTGGCAAGGTAGAAGCCGTGTTCCATGAAGGCGCTTGCAGCGACACCATGGAGACCGACGGTCAGTTCATGATGAGCAACAACTACGGCGTGTCATGCCAATTGTGGAGCGCCTGTCAGGCGCAAGGTGTGCGCTTGTTGTATGCCTCATCGGCCGCCACCTATGGGGGATCCAGCAGCTTTGTGGAAACCCCTGAGCATGAGAAACCGCTGAATGTTTACGGCTACTCCAAGCTCTTGTTTGACCAACGGATGCGCCGCGAAATGGGCGCTGACTTTGCCAAGAACACCGCCCAAGTGGTGGGTTTTCGCTACTTCAATGTCTACGGCCCACGCGAGCAGCACAAAGGCCGCATGGCCAGCGTAGCGTTTCACCAATTTCACCAACTGCGCAAAGAAGGTCATGTGAAACTGTTTGCCGACTACGGTGGTTATGCCGCTGGTGAACAAGAACGCGACTTTGTGTTCATCGACGACGTGGTAGCGGTGAACCTGTGGTTCTTTGACCATCCCACCCAAAACGGTTTGTTCAATTTAGGGACAGGCCGCGCCCAACCTTTCAACGACGTGGCGCTGGCCGTGGTGAATGCCGCCCGTGACGAACAGCAAGAACCGCCCTTGGCCATGGCGCAAGCGGTGAAAGACCAAAGCATCCGCTACATCGATTTCCCCGATGCGCTGCGTGGCAAATACCAGTGCTTTACCCAAGCCGACCTGAGCGCACTTCGTGCCAGCGGCTGCGACCATGTGTTTGCCGATGTGCAAACCGGCGTGACCCGCTATATGCACTGGTTGGCGCACAACGCTTAAGCGTTGCTTGGTTTTTTGCCTAGCGCCACTTCCTCACTGCAAGGCGTCACACTGCTTCAATCGGTGTTTTCACACAAAACACCGTATGGGCAGATTAACTTTACTTTTCCTGCTGGGGCTGCTGGCTCCCGCATGGGCGCTGGAGGTCAACCAGGCCACCGAAGCCGAACTCGACGGTCTGCGCGGCTTGGGACCAGCGTTCACTCGCCGCATCTTGGCCGAACGTTCGCTGCGTCCGTTTGCCGATTGGCCTGACTTTATGCGCCGTGTCTCGGGCATGGGGGACGTCACCGCGCAAAAGCTGTCAGCGCAAGGTTTGACGGTGCAAAACCAGCCTTTAAAGCAAAAACCCATTGCCGTAAAGCCTTGAAATTGCTTGCCTCATACATCTTTTAGCCTAAAATAAAGCTCTTTAAATAGCTCTATTTAGGTTCTTTATGGAAACTTTGATGACCAACCAAACCGTCAGCATGTCCGAATTCAAGCGCAACCCTGCAGCCGTTCTCAAGTCGGCCAACAACCGACCCGTGGCCGTGCTTAACCATAACAAGCCAGCTTTTTACATGGTGCAACCGGCTTTGTTTGAAGCCTTGCTAGAAGAAATGGCCGACCGCGACTTGGAGGCCTTGGTCTTGTCCCGCTTGGCCGAACAAGACGATGCGGTAGAGGTCGATATCGATACGGTCTAAGTGATGCCAACCTACCGCCTGAAATTCACATTAGCAGCATTGGCTGAATGGAAGGCCTTGGACGGTTCGGTTAAAGAAACTTTTCGCAAGCTTCTCAAGAAACGGATGCTGCAACCCCATTTGCCGGGTAGCGCTTTGAAAGGGCCCTTGATCGGGTGCTACAAAATCAAGCTGCGTCAGCAGGGCTACCGCTTGATTTACACCGTTCAAGACGAGGTGCTGATCGTCTTGGTTTTGACAATTAGCAAACGAGAAAACAACGCGGTTTACCTCGCACTTTCAAAGAAGCTCACGCCCTGAGCCTTATCCTGACTTAAGCTCACAGCCCTGATCACCCCTAGCCGCACATGACCTCGCACGCACCCTCTGGTTTCATGGTTTTTCACAGCAACCGCATGGAAGGCCTGCGCGAACTTCTGCTGAGCTATGTGAAAGAGCGTCCGCTGTTGCCTTTGCAAAGTGAAACCCTGCTGGTGCAAAGCAATGGCATGAAGCATTGGCTGACACTGTCGTTGGCCAACACCTCGGCATTGGGTATTTGCGCCGCCACACGGCTGGAACTTCCCTCCAGCCAGCTATGGCAAATCTACCGAAGCGTGTTGGGTGCCGACAAACTGCCCGCCCAGATGGCCTTGGACAAAGCGCCCATGGTCTGGCGCATCTTGCGGCGTCTGCCCGAGTGGCTGAAAGACCCCAGTTTTTCACCCTTGGCCCACTACCTTGGCGACGACACCCAAGGCAGCCGCGCCTTTGGCTTGGCGCAGCAACTGGCCGACGTGTTGGATGGCTACCAAAATTACCGCGCCGATTGGCTGGAGCACTGGGCTGCGGGGCGGGACGTGCTGGGCCGAGGCCATGCCCTGCCACCAGCGCAAGCTTGGCAAGCCGCCATGTGGCGCGACCTGCTGGGCGATGTGCAAGCACACCTGCCTGAAGTACACACTGGTTTTCAAGCCCGATCGGATGTTCACAAGGCGTTCATGCAAGCTTTGAAGGTCTTGTCGCCGCAGCAACTGCGCGCCGTATTGCCGCCACGCTTGCTGGTGTTTGGCATCACCGCGCTGCCGATGCAAACCCTAGAGGCTTTGGTCGCCTTGGGGCGTTTCATCCCCGTGCTGATGTTTGTTCACAACCCCAGCCGCGAACACTGGGGCCATCTCACAGAAAACCTTATTCCTGAGGGCCACCCCTTGCTGGCTGCCTGGGGTAAGCATGGCCGCGACTACCTCCATGCCATCGATAACTTTGAGGCGGCAGATCCCAACGCCGCGCCTTTTGAGCGGGTCAACCTGTTCATCGACCCCCTGAACGAAGCACGGGACGCGGGACAACAAGCCTGCGTGTTGCAAGCCTTGCAATCGGCCATCTTGCGCTTGGACACACCGCCCACAACCCCCGTCCTGCTCAGCCAACCCGACCCCAGCCTTCAATTCGTACAAACCCATTCGGCCCAACGTGAAGTCGAGGTGCTGCATGACCGCATCTTGGCCTGGCTGGACGCAGGCCCCCACTTGCAACCCTCTGACATCATGGTGATGGTGCCCGACATGGCTGCGTTTGCACCGCATATCCATGCGGTGTTTGGCCGTTTCCAACAGCAAGCCCACACCACGGGTTCACGCCACCTGCCCTATGCCGTGGCAGACACCACAGCGCAGCAAGAACCCACTGTGCAAGCCCTGCAAACCTTGCTGCAATTGCCTCAGCTACGCTGGAGTTTGGGCGAATGGCTGGGCTTGTTCCAAGTGGAGATGGTGCGAAACCGCTACGACTTGCAAACGCAAGATGTGCAAGACTTGCACCAATTACTCTCAGATGCAGGGGTTCGCTGGGGCTTGGATGGGCAACACCGTCAGCACTGGGGGGTGCAAGCCAACATCCCCCAGCATGCTCACAACACCTGGGTGTTTGGCCTGCAACGTTTGCTCTTAGGCTATGCCTTGGGCGTCACTGACAACGCACATGCCACTTGGCAAGACACGTTTTCGCAAACCGGCGTGGACGGCCTAGACGCCCCTGTGGTCTCGGCTTTGTTACGCAGTTTGCAAGACGTACAACTCAGCCTGCAACAACTTTCACAAGACCACACCCCCAGCCAATGGGTCCAGCTGCTGCAGGCTTTGGTGGCACGGTTTTTCAAGGTAGGTGGCGATGCTGACCAACGCTTGCTCGATCGAATCTTGACGCCCTTAGAGCAGTGGTTGAACGACTGTCAGTTGGCGCAATTTGACAGCCCCGTGGCCTTGGCGGTGGTGCGCAGCCACTGGTTGGCGCAGATGGACGCGGGTGGTTTGCAGCGCCGCTTCATGGGCGGAGGGGTGCAATTCGCTACCCTCATGCCCATGCGCGCCATTCCCTTCAAAGTGGTGTGCCTCTTGGGCATGAATGATGGCGCTTATCCCCGCTCACCCGCACCACGCGACTTTGATTTGATGAGCCACCCAAGCCTAGGTCGTGCGGGTGACCGCGCCAGACGTGAAGATGACCGCTATTTATTTTTAGAGGCGGTGCTGTCTGCCCGAGAGCGTTTATATGTGTCTTGGCAAGGTCGCCGCGCCAGTGACCACGCCAAACTGCCCCCCTCGGTCTTGGTGGCGCAGTTGTTGGACCATCTGAATCTTTGCTACGCACTGCCTAAGCTTGCGGCTGACGATGACGGGGCGACAACCCAGCCAGCCTTTGAAGCACCGCTGCAACCCTTGCAGCCGTTTTCTTCCAAGTACTTTGTGCAAGGCAGTGGTTTCTTGACTTATGCCGCTGATTGGCAAGTGACCCGTTCAACGCTGCCGCCATCTATCGCACAAACTTCAAGGTCCCAAAGTGCAGCGCCTTTAAGCCGCTTGACCGAGCAAGACCTTGGTCTTTTGTTACGCCACCCCGAGGAGGTGCATTTTCGTGCCGCTCTGCAAGTTCGCTTAGACAAACCACCGCAAGCCAGTGAAGAAGACGAGCCTTTTGACTCCGCAGGTTTGCAACGCTTTGTGATGGGCCAATCGGTGCTCTACAGCGACGAGCCTGCCGCACAGTTAATGCAGTTGCAGCGGCAGGGCATGTTGGCTTTGAGCGGATTTGGCCACTTGCAACAAGACCAGATGCGAGAACTGCGCGAGACCGTGCTGGGGCATTTGGCGTCATGGTTGCAAGAGCCTGGCCAAGACCTGCCTGCACAGGCATACCTTTTTCAAGCGCATGGCATCGATGTGCAATCAGGCTTTGGCGGCAACGCCCACATATGGCGTCAATACCCCGATGGCACGGCAGCGCAAATCGATTTGCGCCCTGGCAAGGTGCTGAACGCCACAGGTCAAGCGCGTTTGTACACCTTGGCCCCGCTGTGGCTGGGCCACCTCAGCGCCAATGCCGCGGGGGTTCACACCACCAGCTGGCAAAGCGGTGAAGACGGGTTGGTGGCGCTGTCACCCTTGCCTGCCTCCCAAGCTCAAGCTCTGTTGACAGACTTGGTGGCGGTCTACTTACAAGCTTGGCAACGCCCTTTACCACTGGCTTGCAAATCCGCCTGTGCATGGTTGATGGCCACGCACTTCCCGTCCTCCAAAACCAAGCCAGAGGAGGTTGCCACCAAAGCAGTTTCGGCCGCTAGACAAGCCTTTGAGGGAGGGTTCCGCCAAGAAGGCGAACGAGCCACCTCCCCCAGCCTGCAGCGTGCTTTCCCTGAGTTTGAAGACCTCTGGACGGAGTTGCCGGTTTGGGCCGAGCGGGTGTATGGCCCGATGTTGAAAACCCTGATGCCTTTGACCAGCGAGGCCGCTTCGCCTGTTGGCACGGTACCCAACGACGAGGTAGACGCATGAGCCTGAACCTGCTCACGCTGCCCTTGTCTGGGAGGCAAATCATCGAAGCCAGTGCCGGCACCGGCAAAACCTTCACCTTGGCCGCGCTGTATGTGCGCTTGGTCTTGGGGCATGGGCGTGCAGCCAAGGGCTTGCAACCTGCAAATATTTTGGTGATGACCTTCACCGATGCAGCCACCGCCGAGTTGCGAGAGCGCATCCGTCTGCGCTTGCACCAAGCCGCAATGTGGTTTGACGCCCAAGTGGCAGGACGCACCGCCAAGCCAGACCCTTTTTTGGTGGATTTAACCCAGGATTTCACGCTCGACCAATGGCCGCAGTGTGCAGCGCAACTGCATTTGGCGGCGCAAAGCATGGACGAGGCCGCCATCTACACCATCCACGGCTGGAGTCGACGCATGCTGAGCAGCTTTGCGCTGCACAGTCGCGACCTGTTTGAGCAAACCCACCTCGACAACCCCAGCGAGTTACTGCATCAGTTGGTCAACGACCATTGGCGGCGCTGGTTTTACCCCTTGAGCTTGCCGCAACAAACCATCCTGAAGTCCCTGCTAGGCGGCGACCCGCAAGCCTTACTCAAAGACTTGAAAACCCGCTGGCAAACCTTGGACCGACAACCACAACCCAACGATGCAGCCCTGCCACCTGCACCCGCGCAAGTGCTGGCCACACACGCCGAATGGTTAAACACAGAACAAGCTTTGGAGCTTGCTGCCAAGCAAGCTTGCCAGGCAGCACTTGATAAAGGGTTGGCAGGCATATTGTTAGAGGCGCAAGGAAGTAAAAAAATAAAAGCCCCTGGCATCACGAAACCCAACTTCATCAAATGGGTAAATGCGTTACAAGCATGGAGTCAACCTAAAGCGGACATTCGCGGCGAAACCCTGCAACGCTTTACCCTGAGCAGCCTTCAAAGCAAAGGTTGGCCAGAGGCAGCAGAACACCCCGTCTTTGCCCACATCGAAGCGCTGTGCCAACACCAAACCACCCAGCCCACATCCAAAGACCGCTTGCTGGACCACGCTGCCCACGAGGTGCGCCAGCAATACCAGCAAACCAAATTGCAGTTATCGGTGTTCGATTTCCAAGACCTGCTGCAACGCCTGCACAACGCTTTGCATGCCGATGAAGGTCAAATGGCAACGGCAATCCGCGACCAATACCCCGTGGCCATGGTCGATGAATTCCAAGACACCGATCCTTGGCAATACCAAAGCTTGGACCGCATCTACCCACACAGCCAGGTGGGCGACGAACATGCGCTGGTGATGATTGGCGATCCCAAGCAAGCCATCTACAGTTTTCGTGGGGCCGACCTGCGCACCTACCTAGAAGCTCGAACACAAGCCCTGAAACTGAATCCCCATGCCCTGCACAGTTTGGACAGCAACTTCCGCTCTGCACCCTCTTTGGTAGCGGCGGTGAACCATGTGTTTAAAGGCATAGAGAAGCCTTTTTATTCAAATCTAGGGGAGATTGAATTCACCCCTGTTACCAGCCGCAGCGACGCCAAACCCTTTGTCAACGCCCAAGGCCTCGAGTTGCCGCCGTTGACCGTATGGCACTTGCCGCCCCCCGACAACGCCAAGTATTGGAGCGTGCCGCTGCAGTTGCACCACTTGTCACACGGCTTTGCCGCGCAAATAGTGGCCTTGTTGCGCCAGCAACCCGAGGTGCAGCCGCGAGACATGGCTGTGTTGGTTCGCACCCATGTGCAAGCCAAGGCCATGCAAAAAGCTTTGCAAAAGTTGGGCTTGCCCAGTGTCTTCATGTCGGACCACGCCAATGTGTTCCAAAGCGAAGAAGCCCAAGACCTGTGGCGGGTGCTGAGAGCCATCAGTGCGCCGCGCCAAACCGCTTGGCTGCGCAGCGCGGTGGCCTGCCGTGTTTGGGGCTTGGACATGCCGCAGTTACAGGCTTTTTTGCAAGACGACGCCATGACCGATGCGTTGGCCGAGTCTTG
>JAIXYA010000203.1 GCA_027490485.1 Comamonadaceae bacterium | reverse complement strand
TGTCGCGGTTGCGCAAGCGGTTGAACGCCAAACGTTTGTTAGACAAAGTGGGTTCTTTGCCGAGCGTGAGCATAGGCTCGATCACGCGGCGCAGTTCTTTGGCCTTGGGTAATGTGGTTTTGATGGCCTCATGTTCGATGAGCGAGTTCATCATGTTTTGCAACATTGCCAGTCGGTGTGAGCTGGTTCTGTTGAGTTTGCGTAGTCCGTGTCCGTGACGCATGGTGTTTCCTTTTTGAGTTCTTCAGTTTTTTTGCCGGCCGCCGTATCAGGTACGGCCAGGGGAGTGGCTGACTGGTTGTCAGCACTTGTTTTTATTAAATACGTTTGGCTTCCAAGCCTGCGGGTGGCCAGCTCTCGAGCTTCATGCCCAAAGTCAAACCACGAGAAGCAAGCACTTCTTTGATTTCATTGAGCGATTTACGACCCAAGTTAGGCGTCTTGAGCAACTCGTTTTCAGAACGCTGGATGAGGTCGCCAATGTAGAAAATGTTTTCTGCTTTGAGGCAGTTGGCAGAGCGAACGGTGAGTTCGAGTTCGTCCACAGGGCGCAACAAAATGGGGTCAAACTGCTGGGCGCTGCGTGGTGCAGGTGAATCAAACGCGGCCAACTCATTGCCTTCGAGTTGCGCAAAGACAGCCAGTTGTTCAACCAAAATCTTGGCAGATGAACGAACCGCATCTTCGGCGTTGATGGCGCCATTGGTTTCGATCTCGACCACCAAACGGTCCAAGTCGGTACGTTGCTCGACACGGGCGTTTTCTACGCTGTAGCTCACACGCTTGACGGGTGAGAATGATGCATCCAACACAATTCGGCCGATGGATTTGTTGACTTCGTCTGCATGGCGGCGCATGCTGCCTGGCACATAACCACGACCCTTTTCAACTTTCAGTTGAATATCAATCTTGCCGCCTTGCGACAAATTAGCGATGACATGCTCAGGGTTGATGATTTCTACGTCATGTGGTGTTTGAATATCAGCAGCGGTGACTTGGCCTTCACCATCTTTGCGCAAGCTGAGGGTGACTTCGTCACGGTTGTGAAGTTTGAAAACCACACCTTTGAGGTTCAACAAAATATTTACAACGTCTTCTTGTACGCCGTCAATGGATGAGTATTCGTGCAACACACCGGCGATGGTCACGTCGGTGACGGCATAGCCGACCATAGATGACAACAAAACACGGCGCAGAGCATTGCCCAAGGTGTGACCATAGCCACGCTCAAAAGGCTCGAGCGTCACCTTGGCTCGGTTGTGACCGAGTTGTTCTACTTGGATGGCTTTGGGCTTCAGGAGATTGGTTTGCATTCGTTTTTCCTCTCAATGCCCTCGGTTCGTTACACCGGTAAGGCTAGATGATGACCCCTGCACACAGGTGCGAGCAGGGCGACGGATTCAAAGGGCCAACAAGCCCCGGTTAACGCGAATACAACTCGACAATCAGCGATTCGTTGATGTCGGCAGCAAATTCGTCACGGTCAGGCGCCTTCTTGAAGATGCCTTCGGCTTTGTCAATGTTGACGTCGACCCAAGCAGGAATGCCGACTTGGGTAGCCAGTTGCAAGGCTTCCAAAACACGGCCTTGCTTTTTAGATTTTTCACGCACACCCACCACATCGCCAGACTTGACGAGGTAGGAAGGGATGTTGACTTGGTGGCCATTCACGGTGATGGCTTTGTGGGACACCAACTGACGTGCTTCAGCACGTGTGGAGCCAAAACCCATACGGTAAACCACATTGTCCAAACGTGATTCGAGCAAAGACAACAGGTTGTTACCTGTGTTGCCCTTTTGCTGGTCAGCCATGGCGAAATAACGGCGGAACTGACGCTCCAACACGCCATACATGCGCTTGACCTTTTGTTTTTCACGCAACTGCAAACCGAAGTCAGACATGCGCTGACCTGAGGTACGGCCGTGCTGGCCTGGTTTGCTGTCGAATTTCGCCTTGTCACTGATAGAGCGTCGTGCGCTCTTCAAAAACAAGTCGGTGCCTTCACGGCGAGAGAGTTTGGCCTTGGGGCCTAAGTAACGTGCCACTTGAACTTCCTTTTTGTCATCTGCCCGCAGCAAGTGCGGGGAGCCGAGGGTGTGTCACCCACGGCGGTGGGCTTGGTGAAAAATCAGATGCGACGGCGCTTTTGCGGACGGCATCCGTTGTGGGGAACCGGCGTCACATCAGAAATGGAATTGATGCGAATGCCCAGGGCCGCCAACGCACGAACTGAAGACTCACGGCCGGGGCCGGGACCTTTGATTTCGACGTCGAGGTTCTTGATGCCCTGATCCATGGCTGCACGGCCAGCCACCTCGGAAGCCACCTGAGCGGCAAACGGTGTGGATTTACGTGAACCCTTGAAACCTTGACCACCCGAGGACGCCCAAGACAAAGCATTGCCTTGGCGGTCTGTGATGGTGATGATGGTGTTGTTGAATGAAGCATGCACGTGTGCGATGCCGTCCGCCACATTTTTGCGGACTTTTTTACGAACACGTTGTGCTGCTGAGTTGACGGGTGCTTTTGCCATGAATATCCCTCTTTATTTCTTCAGCGATTGAGCCGCCTTGCGGGGGCCTTTGCGTGTGCGTGCATTGGTGCGTGTGCGCTGACCGCGCATGGGCAAACCACGACGGTGACGGAAACCGCGGTAGCAACCGATGTCCATCAAACGCTTGATGTTCATGGTGGTCTCGCGACGCAAGTCACCTTCTATGGTGAACAGAGCAATCTGATCGCGGATTTTTTCCAAATCGGCGTCTGTCAGATCTTTGATTTTTTTGCTGTAAGCAATGCCGGTGGCTTCGCAAATTTTGCGAGCGCGGGTGCGTCCAATGCCAAAAATCGATGTCAGACCGATTTCGGTGTGCTTGTGCGGTGGGATGTTGATACCAGCGATACGTGCCATGTTGTGACCTCTTTAATGCGGTGAAAGATCAGCCTTGACGCTGTTTGTGACGCGGGTCGGTACAGATGACTCGCACCACACCCTTGCGGCGGATGATTTTGCAATTGCGGCAAATTGTTTTGACCGAAGCCGAAACTTTCATTTCATTCTCCAAAAAATCCTGAAACACGCCCTGCGTATTCCTTGCTAACTCTGCGTGTTCAGCGCCTTACTTGGCTCTGAACACAATCCTTGCCCGACTCAAATCGTAGGGCGTCATCTCAACCGTTACCTTGTCCCCTGGCAGGATTCGGATGTAGTGCATCCGCATCTTGCCGGAAATGTGTCCGAGCACCACATGACCATTTTCCAGTTTGACCCGGAAAGTGGCATTGGGGAGGTTTTCAACAACCTCTCCTTGCATCTGGATGACATCGTCCTTTGCCATGCGCCCAATCAGCCACCTGGTGCCATCTTGAAGTTGGCCTTTTTAAGCAGCGATTCGTACTGCTGACTCATGAGGTAGTTCTGCACTTGGGCCATGAAGTCCATCGTGACCACCACAATGATCAGCAACGAAGTGCCGCCAAAGTAGAAAGGCACGTTGTACTTGAGGATGAGAAACTCAGGTAACAAACAAACGAATGTGATGTAGATGGCGCCTGCAAATGTCAGACGCAACAAAATTTTGTCAATGAAACGAGCGGTTTGGTCACCAGGGCGAATGCCGGGAATAAAGCCACCGCTCTTTTTCAAGTTATCAGCGGTTTCGCGGCTGTTGAACACCAACGCTGTGTAGAAAAAACAGAAGAAGATGATGGCCAAGGCATAGAGCATCACATAGATGGGCTGACCAGGAGACAGCGCTGCAGAGATGTCTTTGAGCCAGTTCATGCTTTCGCCAGCACTGAACCAGCTGACCACTGTCGAGGGCAACAAAATGATGGAAGAGGCAAAAATGGGCGGTATGACACCCGCCATGTTGAGCTTCAAAGGCAGATGTGATGATTGACCGCCGTAAACCTTGTTGCCCACCTGACGTCGTGCGTAATTGACCAAAATTTTGCGCTGGCCACGCTCTACGAACACAACGAAGTAGGTTACCAAGCCCACCAAAACCACAATCAACAAGGCAATGATGATGCTCATGGCGCCCGTACGAACCAACTCCAACAATCCGCCAATGGCGCTGGGCAATCCAGCGGCAATACCGGAGAAGATGATGATGGAAATACCGTTACCCAAACCGCGCTCTGTGATTTGCTCACCCAACCACATCAGGAACATGGTGCCAGCCGTTAAAGACACCATGGCGGTCACACGAAAGACGATGCCTGGATCGTTGACCAAACCGGCTGAGGACTCCAATGCCAACGCAATACCCATGGATTGGAAAATAGCCAAACCCAATGTGCCGTAGCGTGTGTATTGCGTGATTTTGCGACGCCCTGCTTCGCCTTCTTTTTTCAGCGCTTCCATGCTGGGCACCACATACGACATCAGTTGCATGATGATGGAGGCCGAGATGTAAGGCATGATGCCCAACGCAAAAATACTGAAGCGCGACAAAGCGCCACCCGAGAACATATTGAAGAGGCTGAGAATGCCGCCTTGCTGACCTTCGAACAACTGCGAAAGCTGGTCGGGGTTGATGCCGGGGACCGGAATATGTGTACCGATACGGTAAACAATCAGTGCAAGCAGCAAAAAGATAAGCCGACGACGCAAGTCGCCATACTTATCTGTTTTGGGCAAAGCGCTGGTAGCCACGGTATATATGTTCTTTCTTCAGTGCTTAAGCGACAGAGCCGCCAGCAGCTTCGATCGCGGCTTTGGCGCCCGCAGTGGCACCAATGCCATTGAGTTTGACAGCACGAGAAATTTCACCAGTCTTGATGACCTTGACCACTTTGGCCATTTGGCTGACCAATCCAGCGGTTTTGAGCGCCAAAACATCGATGTCGCTGATGTCAAGCAGCTGCAAAGAAGTCAGTGTGACTTCTTCGTTGTATTTAAGGCTGTGTGATTTGAAACCACGCTTGGGCAAACGACGCTGCAAAGGCATTTGACCGCCTTCAAAACCTACCTTGTGGTAGCCGCCTGAGCGAGATTTTTGACCCTTGTGGCCACGTCCTGCGGTTTTACCCAGACCAGAACCAATACCGCGACCTACACGGCGACGGTTTTTGCGTGAACCATCTGCGGGTTTGATTTCATTGAGTTGCATGGCGAAACCTTAGAGTACTTTGACCAGATAACTGATCTTGTTGATCATGCCGCGTACTGCAGGTGTATCTTGCAGTTCGCTGGTGCTGCCGATTTTGCGCAAGCCCAAACCACGCACAGTGGCGCGGTGAGATTCTTTGGTGCCGATAGGGCTACGCACCAATTGCACTTTGACCGTTGAAGAAGATGTAGACATGCCGTTGCTCCGGATTAGACGAAGAGGTCTTCGACGCTCTTGCCACGCTTGGCCGCAACTTCTGCAGCGGTGGTGGACTTGATCAACGCATCAAGAGTTGCGCGAACCATGTTGTAAGGGTTAGATGAACCATGGCTTTTGGCGACGATGTCGGTAATGCCCATGACTTCGAACACTGCGCGCATGGGACCACCAGCAATGATGCCCGTACCCTTGGGCGCAGGCGCCATTTGCACATTGGCTGCACCGTGGTGGCCAGTGACGTTGTGGTGGATGGTGCCGTTTTTCAAAGACACTTTGTGCATATTGCGGCGGGCTTCTTCCATGGCCTTTTGCACAGCAGCAGGCACTTCTTTGGATTTGCCTTTGCCCATGCCAACACGGCCATCGCCATCACCAACCACGGTGAGTGCGGCGAAACCCAAAATACGACCACCCTTGACCACTTTGGTCACACGGTTGACCGCGATCATTTTTTCCTTCAGACCGTCGTCACGACTGTCGTCTTGCATTTTTGCTTGAACTTTTGCCATGTGTGTATCCGTCTTCGGTTAGAACTGCAAGCCGGCAGCACGTGCGGCATCGGCCAATGTTTTGACACGACCGTGGTAGGCGAAACCCGCACGATCAAAAGCGACTTTTTCAACGCCAGCTGCTTTGGCTTTTTCAGCGATACGCTTGCCCACCACTTCTGCCGCAGCTTGGTTGCCACCTTTGCCGCTTGCGCCCAAGCTCTTGCGAATGTCGGCCTCAGCTGTGGAGGCAGATGCCAGCACCTTGGTGCCATCGCCAGAAATGACGCTGGCATAAATGTGCAAATTGGTGCGGTTGACGGTCAAACGTGCGACGCCTTGCGTGGCAATGCGAATACGGGTCTGGCGGGAGCGGCGGATACGCTGCTGTTTTTTGCTTAGCATGTGGCAGCTCCTTATTTCTTCTTGGTTTCTTTGATGACGATTTTTTCGTCAGAGTAGCGAATGCCCTTGCCTTTGTAAGGCTCTGGGGGACGCACTGCACGAATTTCAGCAGCGATTTGACCCACACGTTGGCGGTCAGCGCCTTTGATGATGATCTCGGTTGGCACAGGTGTTTCCACCTTGATACCAGAGGGCATGTCAAAGTTGACAGGGTGGGAATAGCCCACAGCCAAATTGAGTTTGTTGCCTTGGGCTGCAGCTTTGTAACCGACACCGACCAAGCTGAGTTTTTTCTCAAAGCCTTTGGTGACACCAACAACCATGTTGTTGACCAATTGACGCAAAGTGCCACTCATGGCGTTGGCTTCGCGGCTTTCATTGGCAGGCGCAAAACTCAAGCTGTCTGCACTGTGGATCACTTTGACCAAAGCATTGTTAGCAATTGAAAGGGTGCCACCAGTGCCTTTGACACTGATGTGCGCTTCGTTGATAGCCACATCCACGCCTTGGGGCACGGTGACTGGCATTTTTCCGACTCGGGACATATTCGTTTCTCCCTTAAGCCACGTAACACAAAACTTCGCCGCCGACGCCGGTGGCGCGGGCTTTGCGATCGGTCATCACGCCTTGCGGTGTGGTGACAATGGCCACGCCCAGTCCGTTCATGACTTGCGGAATAGCGTTGTGGCCTTTGTAAACACGCAAGCCAGGGCGAGAGACGCGCTCAATGCGCTCAATCACAGGGCGGCCTGCGTAGTATTTCAAGGCGATTTCCAATTCGTGCTTGCCGGCTTCGGTTTTGACATGAAAGCCATCGATATAGCCCTCATCTTTCAACACCTGGACGATGGCCAGCTTGACTTTGGAGGAAGGAACCGACACGGTCGGCTTGGCTACCATCTGCGCATTACGAATTCGCGTCAGCAGGTCGGCAATGGGGTCACTCATGCTCATATTGAATATCTCCTGCTGTATTACCAGCTGGCCTTGGTGATGCCAGGAATATTGCCCGCAAAGGCCATTTCGCGAATCTTGGCGCGACCCAAACCAAATTGACGGAAGGTGCCACGGGGGCGGCCAGTGATCGCGCAACGGTTGCGTTGACGTGTGGGGTTAGCGTTGCGGGGCAACTTTTGCAAACCCAAACGTGCAGCGGCACGCTCTTCTTCACTGTGCTTGGCATCGTTTGCCACGGCCTTCAGTTCAGCGTACTTTTTTGCGTACTTAGCGACCAGTTTGTCGCGCTTGAGTTCGCGTTCAATCAAAGCTACTTTAGCCAAAGGGCACCTCAGTTCTTGAAGGGGAAACGGAAGGCGGCGAGAAGTGCTTTGCACTCGTCGTCGGTCTTGGCCGTGGTGGTGATGCTGATGTTCATGCCGCGCAGGGCATCAACCTTGTCGTACTCGATCTCGGGAAAGATAATTTGCTCTTTCACGCCGATGTTGTAGTTACCGCGACCGTCAAAAGCACGGCCGGAGATACCGCGAAAGTCACGCACACGGGGCAAAGCCACGGTCACGAAACGGTCGAGGAATTCATACATGCGAACGCCACGCAAAGTGACCATGCAACCAATGGCTTGTTGCTCACGGATTTTGAAACCCGCAATCGCTTTACGTGCCTTGGTCACCACAGGCTTTTGGCCCGCGATTTTGGTGAGGTCGCCCACCGCGTGATCCATCACTTTTTTATCGGCAACCGCTTCTGACACACCCATGTTCAGAGTGATTTTGGTCAGACGCGGCACTTCCATGGGGGATTTGTAGCCGAATTTTTCGGTCAACTCGGGGACCACTTTTTCACGATAGTGTTGTTGGAGTCGTGCCATGTTCATGCCGCCTTGATGACTTCACCACTGGACTTGAAGATGCGAACCTTCGAACCATCGGTATTGACCTTGATGCCCACGCGATCGGCTTTGCCGGTGGTGGCGTTGTAGATAGCGACATTAGACTGGTGGATAGGCATGCTTTTTTCAATCACGCCGCCAGTGGTGCCCGCCATGGGATTGGGTTTGGTGTGCTTTTTCACCACATTGATGCCGTCGATCAAGAGGTGTGAATCATCGGCACGAACCGCGACTTTGCCGCGCTTGCCTTTGTCGCGTCCTGTGATGACGATGACCTCGTCGCCTTTGCGAATCTTGTTCATGGTCGGAGTCCTTAAAGTACTTCAGGCGCCAAGGACACGATCTTCATGAACTTCTCGGTACGCAGTTCACGCGTGACCGGGCCGAAGATACGGGTGCCGATAGGCTCGAGTTTGGCGTTGAGCAACACGGCTGCATTGCTGTCGAACTTGACCAAGGAACCGTCGCTGCGACGGATGCCCTTGGCAGTGCGAACCACCACCGCGCTGTAAACCTCGCCTTTTTTGACGCGGCCACGGGGTGCAGCTTCTTTGATGCTCACCTTGATAACGTCGCCAACGCTGGCATAACGACGCTTTGAGCCGCCCAGCACCTTGATGCACAAAACGGATTTTGCGCCGGTGTTGTCGGCCACTTCTAATCTGGATTCAGTCTGGATCATTTCATTTCCCAACTTGTACCGGGTATATGGCTGAAAAACTCAACCACTTTGCCCGATCAGTCTTGGGCCCGTCATCCGCGCCTCGAACCATTTCGCGGCGCTTTTGCTTGGGGCTGTCGTCTGTCTTTGTCTGCTGTTTTAAATGCAGAGCCGGCTATTATGGCACAGATTTGAGGGTGTAACTGTGGGCCAAGCTTAAATATTCTGAAAGCTCCGGTTTTTCACAGCCTTCGCTGAGTAAAACCGTGGCCACCTGCTCTGCCGCTGCCGCCGATTGGCGTGCGTCCAAAAACAAGGCGCGGGAGCGCCTGGCCAAGACATCTTCCACCGTGCGGGCAAATTCGTGGCGAACCGCAAAACGCACCATGGCTTCACTCAAACCTGGCAAAAGCCAATTGTCTGCGCCTGGCAAAGCGGCCACGGCTGCCTGCTCGTCTCCATATAAATGCATGCCCTGGAGCGCGGTCAGGCTGACAGGCGACTGCTGCGGGCGGCTCGCGCCTTTAAACAACACAGCTGGATGTTGACTGGAGTTGCGAAATTGCAACAGATGGCTGGTCAGGCATTGCGACAAGACATCGTGGGCCATGGCGCGGTAGGTGGTCCATTTGCCGCCAGTGACGGTGACCAAGCCGCTGGGGCTGACGCTGACCGTGTGTTCTCGGCTCAAACCTTTGGTGCTGGCACCCTCTTCATGGTGCGGTTTGACCAAGGGGCGCAGGCCGACCCAAACACTGCGCACATCAGCGCGTTGAGGGGCTTTGGCTAAATAGCGGGCTGATTCATTCAATATGAAAGCGATTTCTTCATCAAAAGGCGCTGGTTCACGCGGCATGTCGCTGCGCGGCGTATCGGTGGTGCCCAAGATGACCTTGCCCAACCAAGGCACGGCAAACAAGACCCGTCCATCGGCGGTTTTGGGCA
>JAIXYA010000081.1 GCA_027490485.1 Comamonadaceae bacterium | reverse complement strand
TCTATATCAAACTCGGCATTTTCTGTCGCCGCTTGAGGCTTGCCTTCCCAGTTCTGATGGGTGAGTCTCACCCAGACCATCATTCGGTTGCCGCTGATCTCGGGCACCAAACCCAGCGCAGGGTCAATGAACACACGCATCATTTGAAAGCGTCCTTGCGGCAGCGCTTGTTGAAATTGACCATTGTTGGCGATGACGCGCTGTGCAGCGCCACTCTCACGAAGCAAGCGCATTAACAACACCACACTGTCATTGAGCGCCTTCAAAGGCTCTGACCATTTCAAAATATCTTGGCGGCGCTCATCTGGGTCAACTTGTTTCCAAGCATGGTAAGCCGGTAAGTCAAATGCACAGGTACCACCTGGAATCGCGACGCGGTTGCGCAAGCTGCTCAGAAAGTCGTTATCACTTACACAGTTACCTATCCGGCTGCCAATCGTGTTGAAGCCGCTTAAGCACTTGTCAATTTTTTGTAGCAACTCATCCAGCACCTCTTCGGACACCGAAGGGTTGCCCCGGTAGTTGTTGAACTGTGATTTGTGCTTTTCAAGCTCTTTCAGTATGTCTGACTTCAAGTCGGAACGACCACCGACATCGACAATTTCAAACAAGGTGGTGAGTGCAAAGTGGTGATCAATTTCCGAGGAGCGTAGCAAGAGTTGCTCAAAACGCTCCAGCAAGTATTCAAGTCGCAAGTAAGTGCGAATTCGCTCATTAAATGGGTGTTCGTAAAGAATCACAATACTTCGCAGGTTGGAAAAAAGCAACTTTCAAATCATAACCGCTGAAATGGGGTTTTCTCGCCTTGACTTTGCCTAATTGGGCTCCCAGGCGTCGGCTTGTTTTTGCAGAGCGCTCAAATCGTCGTTGTCGTTATCGATGACCCAGTTGGCCACTGCCAACCGTTCTTGTCGATTGGCCTGCGAGGCCATCACAGCTTGAGTCTGTGCTTGCGTCCAGCCATTTCTGGCCATGACGCGGGACAGTTGCCTAGCCTCACTGCAATCGACCACGATGATGCCGTCAAGTTGCCCCTGCCATTGGGAGGACTCGACCAAGAGTGGAATATCTAAGACAGCCAAGGGTTCACCCTTGTCTTTGATGACAGTTATTTTTTCTGCAATCGATGCGCGGACAAGGGGATGCAAAATAGCTTCCAATCGCGCTTTAGCTTCAGGCTGACTAAACACCAAAGTACGCATTTGGTTTCTGTCCATGCTGCCATCCAATGCTATAGAGCTATCGCCGAATGCCTCGCGAATCATTGCAATCGCCAAGCCGCCGACACCGGTCAACTCCCTAGAGACAGCATCCGCATCAATCAATGCAAAACCGCGTGCGGCCAACATGGCGCCAAAGGTGGATTTGCCGCTGCCGATGCCGCCTGTCAGGCCAATGCGTTTGAATGCGGGATATTGCATATGCCCCGCAGTCTATAAGAAAGCCTAAAGCACTTGTCCCAATTGAAAGACGGGTAGGTAAAGAGCCACCACAAGTCCGCCCATGAGCAGGCCCAGCACGACCATCATGGCCGGCTCTAAAAGTTGCGTGAACTGACGCAACAGGTTATCAACTTGAGCATTGAGTTGCTGAGCTACTTTGGCGAGCAGCGTGTCCAAGGCCCCGCTTTGCTCACCCACATCCACCAGCTGTATCAACATGGTTGGGAACACATGTGCTTGGGAAGGATGGGTGGAAAGGCTTTCCATTGCAGCGGCCAGCGAAGCACCGTGGCTGATTTTGGCGCGAACAACGATGGTGGACATACCAACGCACCGGTTGGTGCTGCTGGCTGCCACCACCTCCAAAGCATCCAGCATGGGGACACCGGCTTTGAGCAAATCAGACAGCGTCAGCGTCCACAAGGCCAGTTGGCTTTGATGAACCATTTCACCAAGCAAAGGCAAGCGCAAGACAGTGGTATCGCGCCAAAGTTGGAGGTCTGGTTTGGCCATCAACAGTCTGACAGGAACGTACAAACCGCTGATGGCAAGCAATACCCATGCTGCGCCGCCGTTGGTTATCCCGCGACTCATCTGCACCACTGAGAGGGTCAGTGCTGGCAAGTCAGCACCAAGAGAAGAAAAAATACCTTCAAAGACTGGAACCACCCACACCATGATGACGGTGACAACCACCATGGTGATCAAAAGGACCGCGCAGGGATAGGTCAAGGCTGTGCGAATCTGAGACTGCAGGGCTTGGCGCTTTTCAAGCAACAGGGCCAAGCGCTCCAATACTTGGTCAAGGTTGCCAGCCATTTCTGCGGCCGCGACCAACTCGCAATACAAAGTATCAAAGTCATTCGATTGCCGCAGGGCCAGGTGAAAGCTGCAACCTTGCTCAAGCGACACGCACAGGCGAACAATCAACTGGCGCATGTCGCCAGAGGGTTCTGACTTGGCCATGGAGGTCAAAGACTCCAGCAAGGGCAAACCTGCTGCCATCAGGGTGGCAAGTTGCCGAGTGAAATGACAACGCTGCCGCAGTGCTGAGCTCATGATGAAGTGGCTGCCCAGACTTCTTCATGGGATGTGATGCCGGCACAAGCTTTCAGCAAACCCGCTTCACGCAGTGTGAGAACACCGTTTTGCTGCAGACGATGGGTCATACTGAGCGTATCCAAACCTGACTGCATCATGGATTGAAGCTCTGGGGTCATGGCAAGGACTTGGTGAATGCCCACTCTGCCCTTGTAGCCATTCACGCAATACGCACAGCCAACCGGCGTGTACCTGTTCTCGTGGGGCGCTTTGCATTTGCAGTGTGGGCACAGCTTACGCACCAGTCTTTGCGCACAAATCAAAACCACACTGCTTGCGACATTGAAGTCAGCCACACCCAACTGACAAAGACGGGTGAGTGCAGATGGCGCATCGTTGGTATGCAGGGTTGACAGCACCAGATGACCCGTCTGTGCGGCTTTCGCCGCCACATCGGCGGTTTCGCTGTCGCGTATTTCACCCACCATCACCACATCAGGGTCTTGCCGCAGCAAGGCACGCAGCGTTTGTGCAAAACCCAGTCCGGACTTTTCGTTCACATTGATTTGGTTGATGCCAGGCAGCACAATCTCGCAGGGGTCTTCTACTGTCGAGATATTGATCTTGGCTGAGTTCAGGTGGTGCAAACAGCTGTAAAGCGTCATGGTTTTGCCAGAACCCGTGGGACCGGTGATCAACACCATGCCATTGGGGCGATGTAATGCGGTCAGCAAATCATCGAGTTGCTGTGGCTCAAAACCTAAGTCGTTGAGGTTTAACTGCTGCGACAGAAAGTTTTGAATACGTAGCACGATTTTTTCCCCGTGCACGGTGGGCAAGCAACTGACCCGCATATCGATAGGCGACGTGTTGACCGGTATGCGCAGTCGACCGTCTTGGGGCAAGCGTTTTTCTGAAATATCCATGCGCGACAGCACTTTGATCCGCGAGATGATGCGGTCTTTCAATTGCGCATGAGGCGATGGACGCTCTTGCAGATGGCCATCAACCCGCACTCTTACCCTGAGTACGTTTTCAAAAGGCTCTAAATGGATATCGGAGGCCCCATCAGCCAAAGCGGAGGCAAAAAAATGCGTCAGCCAGTCAACCGCTTGTTGGTCTTGATCGGTGGCTGATGAGGGGTAGGGCAGTGAAACCATGGTGGTCACTGTAAAAAAACATGGTCATAAAGGGGGAAGTTGCACTCAAAAAATAAAGCAGTGCAGGCCCAAGTCAGGAAATGGGGTGACGTGTTAGCGGCGCTTGCTGTGCAAAAGACTCACATTCATCTCTGCTGAAAGCGTGGAGGCGTAAAACTTTTCGATCATTTCCACCGAGGTGCGAGCATTTCGCGCCAAGGTCAGCAAGTCGATATTGCCGCCGTAAATCAATCGGAAGGTAATCGCGCTGTGGCGCAGGCTGTAAAAGGTGCGGTCGTTGCCATGAGGCCCTTGTTTGAGGTTCAGGTCTTTCAATATCCAGTTAAAGCACCAACCCACAATATCCAACACCAGCCGCCGGTTTTTCACTTCGGGGAAAAACACATGGTCGTCAGGTGCGCCGTAGCCCTGCGTTTTTTGGTACTGCAAAATATGTTTGAACAGCGGCACAGCGGGGGCCAAACTGACGGTGGCAGATTTGTGGCGCTTCACCTCGGGCATGGTCAGGCGCAGGTAGTGGTAGTTGCCGTTGATGATTTCAATGTGCTGGTTTTTCAGTTGACGAACGTCGCCTGGCCGCATGAAGGTGTAGACCATGAAACGTATGAGCCAATTGATTTCAACCGGCATCTGGTGGTAAGCGCTTCTCATCCACGCCCGTTTACCTTCGCCCCAGTCGGTGAAGGTTTGGCGTTGCAGCTCTTTGGATTTACGCAAAATGGCTTTGTACTCGGTGACGGTAAAGCCGCCGCGTGAATTGGGTTGCGCCTTCAGGGGTGGAAAACTCGGTACAGAAGACAGAATTTTCTTGCGCTCAAGCAAACGCAGCACTTTGCGCATTTGCGCGATATAGCCTTGCATGGTGGAAGCGGAAAGCTTCTTCTCGGTCATGTGCCGAATAAAGTCTTCTAGCACTTGAATATCAATTTTGTGCAAAGGCTTGTCTTTGAGAAACTCAAAAATCAAGCCTTCGAGCCGGATTTTGGTCATCACATACGAGTTGTGGCGTATTTCGTCGCGTTGCACTTTCTCTAACTCGGCTTGCAAGATATCTTCGATCAAGTTGTGCAGCAACTGCTGGTTTTTCATCCCCGTGGGGTAGTTGTCCTCGTTGCACTCGCAGCAATTTCAGCCGTCACTGGCGCAATGGCACAAGCCACAATTGACGGCACTATTAACCAAGCTTTTTCAAGCACGAGTTCTGATGGCGCTTCTGCAATCAGGTCCATTGATGGTCGTGGTTATACAAGTGGTACATCAGGTGACTCACAAATCCACTTTAAAGGTAATGAAGACCTCGGCAATGGCTTGAAAGCCACCTTCTTGTTTGACATGGGCCTGAATCCCAACGCAGCGGCTCAACCAATGACGAATCGCGAAG
>JAIXYA010000168.1 GCA_027490485.1 Comamonadaceae bacterium | reverse complement strand
TAAGCCAGTGACACCCACAGCAGCCGACCAAGTACCTGGTGCTGTAACGCCGTCTCCAGCTCCAAGTCCCTCAGCCCCAAGTTCTTTGCCTGCGCCTGCTGCCGACGGTTCTCCTGCGTCTCAAATCCCAGGGAAATGATCTATTCGTCATTAGAAATTCATACTTGTTACAGGGGAAAAAGACCTGTTTCGGGTTAAGATAATCCGCTTTTAGAGTCTGTCGCGAAAGCGGTAGAGCGATAAAAAATAAGTCATGCCGTCGTGGTGAAATTGGTAGACACGCTATCTTGAGGGGGTAGTGGCGAAAGCTGTGCGAGTTCGAGTCTCGCCGACGGCACCATCTCCAGCATGTTGTCTTGCCGGAGCCAGACATTTTTGTCAATCTAGCTTCCAAAGCTGCAACCTGAGATTGAAATGAGTCTAGAGCAGTATTTGCCTGTCATGTTATTTATCCTTGTTGGCCTGCTGGTCGGCGTAGCGCCGCAGGCCATTGGTTATCTTTTAGGTCCGCAACGTCCTGATGCGGCCAAAAATTCCCCCTATGAGTGTGGCTTTGAAGCTTTTGATGACGCTCGAAGCAAATTCGATGTACGTTACTACCTGGTTGCGATTCTTTTTATCCTTTTCGATTTAGAGATTGCTTTTCTTTTTCCATGGGCGGCATCGCTGAAAGACATTGGAACCACAGGTTTTGTAGCGATGATGATTTTTCTGGCTATTCTCGTCGTGGGCTTTGTCTACGAATGGAAAAAAGGCGCCCTCGATTGGGAATAACTTATGTCACTTGAAGGCGTTTTCTCTGAAGGCATCATCACTACCTCTTATGACTCGGTGGTGAATTGGGCCAAGACTGGTTCACTTTGGCCCATGACCTTTGGCCTGGCTTGTTGCGCTGTTGAAATGATGCATGCAGGTGCTGCTCGCTATGACATCGATCGTTTTGGCATGTTGTTTCGCCCCAGTCCTCGCCAATCTGATTTGATGATTGTTGCGGGTACCCTTTGCAACAAGATGGCACCAGCCTTGCGCAAGGTGTACGACCAAATGAGTGAGCCTAGGTGGGTGCTTTCAATGGGTTCTTGCGCCAATGGCGGTGGCTATTACCACTACAGTTATTCTGTGGTCAGGGGTTGCGACCGCATTGTGCCTGTCGATGTGTATGTGCCGGGTTGCCCACCCACGGCTGAAGCATTGCTCTACGGCATCTTGCAGTTGCAAAACAAGATTCGCCGTGAAAACACCATTGCCCGTGGATAGCAGCCCATGGCCTTGACTGTTTCAATCACCCAACTTGAAGACACTTTACGCAAGGTGTTTGCAGATCATTCACCTGATATTCGCATTGCGCTTGGTGAAATCACGATGACGGTTGCAGCCAAAGACTATGCAAAAACTGCCCAGACCTTGCGTGACCATGCAGACTTGGCTTTTGAGCAACTGATCGATTTGTGCGGCGTTGATTACTCAGATTACAAAAACTGTGCGCCCTCGGCGTTCACAGAATTACCGCGTTATGCAGTGACCAGCCATTTGCTGTCATTGACACACAATTGGCGATTGCGTCTGCGTGTATTCGCCACAGATGACGATATGCCGATTCTGCCTTCACTCACAGAGTTATGGAATTGCGCCAATTGGTACGAGCGTGAAGCTTTCGACTTGTTTGGCATTTTGTTTGAAGGGCATTTGGATTTGCGACGCATCCTCACTGACTATGGATTTATTGGTCATCCTTTCCGTAAAGACTTTCCAACGTCTGGTCATGTTGAAATGCGTTACGACGCAGAGCAAAAGCGTGTGATTTACCAACCCGTCACCATAGAGCCCAGAGAGATCACGCCTCGCATAGTTCGAGAAGACAACTACGGCGGCTTGCACTGATCGCATATGGCTGACATCAAAAATTACACACTGAACCTTGGGCCACAGCACCCCGCAGCCCACGGCGTTTTGCGCTTGGTGCTTGAGCTCGATGGCGAGGTGGTGCAGCGTGCGGACCCGCATATTGGCTTGCTTCACCGCGCAACTGAAAAATTGGCTGAAAGCAAAACCTATATTCAAGCTTTGCCCTATATGGACAGACTCGACTATGTGTCGATGATGTGCAATGAGCATGCGTATTGTTTGGCGATTGAAAAGCTCATGGGTTTGGAAGTGCCGGTTCGCGCCCAATACATACGCGTCATGTTCTCTGAAATCACCCGCATGCTGAACCATTTGATGTGGTTAGGAGCGCATGGCTTCGATTGCGGCGCAATGAATATTCTGATTTACTGCTTCCGCGAACGTGAAGACCTGTTTGATATGTATGAGGCTGTATCGGGTGCCCGCATGCATGCCGCCTATTTCCGACCTGGTGGTGTGTACCGCGATTTGCCTGACGCCATGCCGCAGTACCAAGTCAACAAAATCAAAAATGCCAGAGCGATTGCGCAGTTGAATGAAAACCGCCAAGGCTCTTTGCTGGATTTCATCGAAGACTTTACAAAACGCTTTCCCAAGTACGTTGACGAATACGAAACGCTGTTGACCGACAACCGGATTTGGAAGCAGCGCACCGTGGGCATTGGCGTGGTCACACCTGAGAGAGCCAAAAACCTGGGCTTCACCGGACCTATGTTGCGCGGTTCTGGCGTTGCTTGGGATTTGCGTAAACACCAGCCCTATGACGTGTATGACCAAATGGATTTTGATATCCCTGTTGGCAAAACCGGTGACTGTTACGACAGGTATTTGATTCGCGTTGAGGAGTTGCGTCAGTCCAATCGCATCATTGCGCAATGTGTGAAATGGCTGCGCAGCAACCCCGGCCCTGTCATCACCGATAACCACAAAGTGGCACCTCCTAGCCGCGAAGACATGAAGTCCAGCATGGAGGAGTTGATTCACCATTTCAAACTCTTCACCGAAGGCTTTCATGTTCCCGAAGGCGAGGCTTATGCGGCGGTAGAGCATCCCAAAGGTGAGTTTGGTATTTACTTGGTAAGCGATGGCGCCAATAAACCCTACCGCCTCAAAATCAGGGCCCCTGGGTTTGCACATCTTTCAGCCATGGATGAAATGACGCGGGGACATATGATTTCAGATACTGTCGCCATCATTGGCACCTTGGATATTGTGTTTGGTGAGATTGACCGATGAACAGCAGACATATGCCCATCATTGAAGCCCAGACTTTTTCTGCTGAGGTGCTGGCGCGTTTCGATAAAGAGCTGGCCAAATACCCTGCAGACCAAAAACAGTCTGCTGTGATTGCTTGTTTGTCCATCGTGCAACAAGTACATGGCCACGTCAGCCCCGAGAGCGAAAAAGGCGTTGCGCAGTATTTGGGCATGCCGGTGATGGCTGTGCATGAGGTCAGCACCTTCTACAACATGTTCAATTTGAAGCCAGTGGGTCGCTACAAAATCAATGTTTGTACCAACTTGCCGTGTCAGTTGCGCGGCGGCCAAAAAGCAATTCATCACTTGTGTGAAAAACTTCAAGTTGAAGTGGGTGGTACCACGACCGATGGCTTGTTCACACTCCAGCCGGGTGAGTGCATGGGCGCTTGTGCCGATGCTCCCGTTTTACTGGTCAATGACCGATCTATGTGCAGTTACATGAGTGATGACAAGCTTGACCAAATGATTGATGGTTTGCGTGCCGTAGCAAAGGAAGTGTCATGAACTTAGATCAAGTTTTGGCCCAGTTCCAATCTTCGGGTGGACAAACCTGTTTTCATGGCAGACATT
>JAIXYA010000011.1 GCA_027490485.1 Comamonadaceae bacterium | reverse complement strand
GCGGGGCAAGCCCGCTAAAGGCGGAACAGCAGAGTTTTCAACCGTGCGACCTTCGCTGCCGTGGCAGTTGGCGCACATGGCGGCATTGGCGCGTTGGTGGAGTTTTTCAGACTCTTGCGTATTCGCTTGAACAACCCCACCGGTCAAAAAGAGTGTCAAAAAAAGCGTTTTGGGAACAGAAAAATTTCTGCGCATAATTGGTTTTCCTTATTGGCCACTGAATATAACTCCATCTAAACAAGTCCACCCCATGAAGAGGCTGTTTTTTCTGTCCGTTTTTCTTTTGCAGTCGGCTGCTTGGTCCGCAGACATTACCGTATCGGCAGCTGCCAGTTTGATGCAGGCTTTTCAAGACATAAGTGCGCAATTTGAAACTCAAAACCCTGAGATCAAAGTTAAATTTAACTTTGGCGCATCGGGTGCCTTGATGCAGCAAATCGCCAATGGAGCGCCTGTGGATGTGTTTGCCAGCGCAGACACAGACACCATGGACAAAGCAGTGGCCAAAGGCGTGGTTGCGGCTGCAGATGTCAAAGTTTTCACCATCAACAAATTGGTGTTGATTGTTCCCACCCAATCTAAAGCGAATATGCAACAACTCGCTGACCTGAAAAAACCTGAATTTAAGCGCTTTGCCATGGGAACACCCGCCAGTGTGCCTGCAGGGAACTATGCAAAAGATGCTTTAGAGAAAGCCGGTCTTTGGCTTGAGCTTAAAGACAAGATCATCAATACCACCAATGTTCGCCAAGCTTTGGATTACGTTTCACGCGATGAAGTCGATGCTGGGTTTGTTTATGCCAGTGATGCGCTGTTGATGCAAGACAAGGTCAAGTTGGCTTTCCAAGTGTCCACAGTCAAACCGATTCACTATCCTGTTGCCAAGGTGGTGGGCAGTACACAGCAGTCTGCGGCACAGAAGTTCATTGAATTTCTTCAAACCCCTAAAGCGCAAGCCATACTGAGAAAATATGGCTTTGGCCAGTGAGTCAATTTTTCAGCTTGACTTCATAGCTGAGGTGAAGAACATAGGTAGCTGAACTTCTTTTGTGCAACGGCAAAATTGACAGGCGCAAGGCTTGGCGATTGTCTAAATCATGTCGAATGCTGGTGGCAGCCAATACTGCAATATCGCTGTTATAGCCTTTGTGCCGATAGCCAGTCACCAAACCGCCTGTGAATGAGACTGCCTTGACGATGGGGTTGGGCGGAAGTGGCCAAGTCCATGTGTAGCCACCATAGACCGAAGTATTGCGAATACTGTTGTGATAAGCGCCTACGACGAAATTGTTTCTTTCGAGGTACAAACCTGGTGTGTTTTCGTTGTAGTTACCGCCGTTGTGATAACTCAGCGTATGGATCCCCAACGTAGTTTCGTCAGCATGCGCTTTAGAGGCTGTAAGCGCTATTGCAAAAATACCTAGATTGAACAATGTTTGGGGTCTTGCGAGTAGTCGCAGCAGAATGTGTGAACGCATGGGTGTGCTCCTTGTTGAGAGAAGCACAAAAGCAAAAGCCGAACCTGTGTCTGTGACGCTAAATCGTCGCTCGTTACCTAAAGGTTGTGTTTACTTATCGAGTGAATCAAGAAGAATTCAAAAGTCGATATGGCGCTTTTGTAAAGCAAAAAATGTTTCAGATTAACTTGCTGGTATTCAAAGCGTCTGGGGCTTGGAACACTGTTTATTTGGCTAAAGATGCCAAAGGTTTTAATTTTTCTGTATTGGCTTGCACAGCATCTCTGACCAAGGGCATTAGGTCTTGCGCCTGACCTGCAGCAACGGCTTCTATCAACCGCATGCGCATACGCGGCTCCCAAAATTTGTGAATATGGGTGGCAATGCCCTCTAGCGCTTCTTGGCGATCTGAAAAAAAAAAAAAAAATGTACCAATTTGATTGGCCATGGAGACAAGGTTTTCTAAATGCATATTAAGCCTGTGCAGCGATAGGTTGAGATGTCATAAAACGGGCAGAGTGGCTGTAGGCGGTAAACGTGTTGCCGCGAACCAAACCTGCCAATGCCAAATTGTGTTGCTCGGCCATTTCGACAGCCAAGCGGGTAGGGGCCGAAACAGCGGTCAGCATGCCCACACCTGCCATCACGGTTTTTTGCACCATCTCAAAGCTGGCCCGACTGGTGATACATACAAAGCCTTGCTGCAAGTCGGTCGATGATTTGAACAAAGCACCGATCAACTTATCCAAGGCATTGTGTCTTCCAACGTCTTCTCGAAGCAAAGTGATCTGCCCCTGTGTATCGGACCAAGCCGCTGCATGGGTTGCACCCGTTTGCAGTTTGAGGGGTTGCAAAGCTCGCATATGTGCATGGGCTCGGTGCATGGCGTCAACATCGATATGAACCTCAGGTGCTTTCGGTAAAGCCAATTTGACTTGGTTAAGGCTATCGGCACCGCACACACCGCAACCGGTTCGACCCGCCATGCTGCGTCTGCGCTCTTTGAGCCGCGCTTCGGATTGCGCCGCAACCTCGAGTTGCAACTCAATGCCATTGGGTTGATGACTGACATCCACACCATACAGCTGTGAGGGATGGTCAATCAGTCCTTCAGTCAAAGCAAAACCCAAAGCGAAATCTTCCAAATGCACAGGACTGGCCATCATCACAGCGTGCGAGATGCCGTTGAATACCAGCGCCACAGGCACCTCTTCAGCCAAAGCTAAATGGTTGCTGTGGCTTTGGCTCACTTACCAACCACCTCGAAGTCTTCGACTTTATGCTGAGCCTTGGCCAGCAAACCGAGTTGGTCTTGGTTGAAACGTTGGTAGTTTTGTTGCCATTCGGAGGGCTGACTCACCGCCACCACTTGAACCGCGGTAACTTTGTACTCGGGGCAGTTGGTCGCCCAGTCAGAGGCGTCGGTGGTGATGACGTTGGCGCCCGATTCGGGGAAGTGGAAGGTGGTGTAGACCACACCCGCTTGCATGCGCTCGCTGATTTCAGCTCGCAAGACGGTGCGACCCGCACGGCTCTCAATACCCACCCAATCGTCTTGGCGAATACCGCGTTCTTCGGCATCGTGCGGATGGATTTCCAAGCGGTCTTCGCTGTGCCACTGGTTGTTGTCGGTACGTCGTGTTTGTGCTCCCACGTTGTACTGCGTCAATATGCGGCCCGTGGTGAGCAAGAGCGGAAACTTGCGGGTAACTTTTTCTTGGCTGGCCACGTACTGTGTGGGGAAGAACTTGCCCTTGCCGCGCATAAAGCCTGCCGTGTGCATGATGTCCATACCTGCATCGGGCGTGTCTGCGTTGCAGGGCCACTGCAAGCTGGTGTGCTCGTCAATTTTGGCGTAGCTGACACCCGCAAAGCTGGGCGTGAGTGCGGCGATTTCCTTCATCACCTCTTCAGGATGGGCGTAGTGCATCTCATAGCCCAAAGCTTTGGCAAGCTTGACCGTGACTTCCCAGTCCGCCAATCCTGCGAGAGGCGGCATGGCTTTGCGCACCCGCGAAATACGCCGCTCGGCATTGGTAAAGGTGCCATCTTTTTCCAAGAAGGAAGAACCAGGCAAGAACACATGGGCGTATTTGGCGGTTTCGTTCAAGAAGATGTCTTGCACCACGATGCATTCCATGGCGGACAAAGCCGCAGCCACGTGCTGGGTGTCGGGGTCGGACTGCACAATGTCTTCGCCTTGGCAGTACAGACCCAAAAAGGAACCGTCCATGGCCGCGTCAAACATATTGGGAATGCGCAGACCTGGCTCGGGACTCAAATGCACTCCCCAAGCGCCTTCAAACAGAGTGCGGGTGGTGGTATCTGAGATGTGACGGTAGCCAGGCAACTCGTGGGGGAAGCTGCCCATGTCGCAAGCGCCTTGCACATTGTTTTGACCGCGCAGCGGGTTGACACCCACACCTTCACGACCCACCATGCCGCAAGCCATGGCGAGGTTGGCAATGCCCATGACCATGGTGGAGCCTTGGGAATGCTCGGTCACGCCCAAACCATAGTAGATGGCCGAGTTGGGTCCTGCGGCATACATACGCGCTGCAGCACGTACCTCAGAGGCGGGAACACCGGTCACACTTTCAAATGCTTCGGGGGAGTTCTCGGGTTTGGAGACAAATTCACACCATTCGTTGAAGCTCTTGTCGTCGCAGCGCGAGGCCACATAGTCTTTGGCCACCAAGCCTTCGGTGACCACCACGTGGGCGAGAGAGTTGATGAGGGCCACATTGGTGCCAGGTTTCAAGGGCAAGTGGTGCTGCGCCCTTACATGGGGGCTGCTGACCAAATCAATTTTTCGGGGATCTGCCACGATGAGCTTGGCGCCACTGCGCAGTCGACGTTTCATGCGCGAGGCAAACACAGGGTG
>JAIXYA010000154.1 GCA_027490485.1 Comamonadaceae bacterium | reverse complement strand
GCGGAAAGAAATTACGACGCCAGTGTGCTCACACCCGTGGTGAATTACCAAGGCTTGGCAATCCAATTCACCCGCGCACCTGATGTGGGCGATGTGTTTGAGATTGATGGCAACCACGATGGTTTGGGCAGCAACGAAAACATGTTGGTCATGGCCGATTTGGCCAGAAAGGGCGTGATCGGCAACAAAAGTTTTTCTGATTCTTATATCGATCAGGTCAATACCGTGGGCAATGCCGCGCAGCAGGCCAAGATTACCCAACAAGCATTGACGGTGGTGAATGACCAAGCCAAGCAGTCTCGCGACAAAGTCTCTGGTGTCAACCTCGATGATGAAGCCGCCGACCTGATTCGTTTTCAGCAGGCCTACCAAGCTGCTGCCAAGTCATTGCAAATTTCGGGTCAGTTGTTTGACTCGATTGTTCAAATTCGCTGAAGGAGATTACAGCCATGGTGATGAAAGTCTCGACCAGCATGTTTTTTGATAAAGCCAGCAAACAGCTTGGCAGTATCCAAGGCAGCTTGGCTAAAACCCAAGAGCAGTTGTCTACGGGTAAGCAAATCAACAAACCCAGTGATGAGCCCGATAAAGCATCTTTGATTACCCGCTTGGACTCTGAATTGGCGCGTCAAAAAAGCTACCAAGGCAATTTGAAAGCGGTGAATATCCGTTTACAAGCAGAAGAAACCGCACTGAAAAACACCAGCAACGTCATGTACCGTTTCAAAGAGTTGGCGGTGCAAGCTGGCAACGACACTTTGAGTCCAGCTGACCGACGCACCCTTTCTTTGGAGATGACCCAACTCAAAGAGCAAATCTTGAGCCTGGCCAATTCTCAAGACTCCAATGGCAATTTTTTGTTTGCCGGTTCGCGTGTAGGGCAAGCGCCATTTGGCCAAGACGCCAAGGGGCGGGTGGTCTACCAAGGCGACCAAAGCCGCATGGTGGTCCCTGTGGGCGACAACCGTCGTATGAACTTGAATATTCCTGGATCCGACGCCTTTGTGCATTTGGTGCGTGTGGATGACAAGGGCAACAGGGTAGGTGTGGGCTTTTTCCAAGCCTTATCAGACATGGCCAACGCCGTGGCCACATCAGACCGACCCAATATCCAGCGCGGCATCAAAGAACTTGACCGCATGCAGCAAGGCATCATTGATGCCAACGCACAGGTGGGCACCGACATGAATGTGGTGGATTCACAAAACAGTGTGCTCGACGAAATCAGTCTGCGCTTGAAGACCACGTTGTCGGATGTGCAAGACTTAGATTACACAGAAGCCATCACCAAGATGAACAAAGACCAGTTGGCTTTGGAGGCAGCGCAAAGCAGTTTTGCCAAGATTTCAAAGTTAACACTTTTCAGTTATATTAATTAATGACTCAAGTTTTCCTTAGACATGTCGATCAACTTACACAGTCCTGAATAAATCCATATGGCCACCTCCGCAGTTTCCACCTCGACGACCAGTACGGCTGCGGATATTGCCAAGGCCAATAAGGCCAACGCCCAAAAGATCATGAATACGCTGGGCGCAGGCTCTGGCGTGGATGTGACTTCGCTTGCGCAAAACTTGGTTGACGCAGAACGTATCCCCAAAGAGAACATGATCAATGGCAAGATCGCAAAGTCTGAGGCCAAAGTCACCGGTTATGGCGCGGTGACCTTCATGTTGGGTGAGGTGAAAAAAGCATTTGCTGCGTTGAATGACAAAACAGACTTTACGGGTGTCACAGCGACAGCCGACAACACCTCAGCGTTCACCGTGTCTGCGGGCGCGACGGCCACCGAGGGTATCCATGAGTTGACGGTAACGGCCTTGGCCAAAGCCCAGCGCAGTGTCAGCAGTACTTACGCATTGGCGACCACGTCTATCAATGGCGGCGCGGCCATGTCCTTGAGTTTGAACTACCAAGGCACAGCCTCCACCATCAACGTCACCGCTGGCAGTGATACGCCTCAAGGTGTGGTGGACGCTATCAATATTGCCAACAAAGGCGTCAAAGCCCAGTTGGTCTATACCAGCAGTGCAGACGCCAGCCCTTACAAAATTTTGCTCACCAGTGCCACGGGTGAAGACAATGATTTCACCCTGACCGACAGCGATAGCAATTTGAGTTTCACCGACTTGCAAACTGCCCAAGATGCGGCTTTCACGATTGACGGCATCAGTTACAAGCGCTCTAGCAACACGGTGACTGACGCATTGCAAGGTGTGAGCATCAGCATGCGGTCCTTGGCCACCACCAGTATTCAGCTTTCACGCGAAACCACGAGCACCGCAGAAAAAGTTCAAAATCTTGTACTGGCCTACAACGATACCCAAAGCCTTTTGAAGGAAATGGGAGATGCAAAATCGACGCTTGAGACCTATGGGGGAACACTGCCTAACGACTCATTGGTCAGAGCCATTAAAACCACGTTGCGCAGTATGTTCATGGACAACTCTAACAGTACAAGTGGCGGTATTACTTCATTGCGCGATATTGGGGTGAGCATCGATCAGACAGGCGTCATGTCGTTAGATGCAACAGTTCTTGATGCCAAACTCAAAACCAATTTCGATGATGTTGTCACCATGTTTTCTGGCAACAGAAGCAACACCAGCGAATACAGTGTGGAGAAAATCTCTATAGCCAATGATGCTTTTGGAAAATTGTCCAAGATGCTGAGATCTACAGGTGATTTGGCCTATCAGACCCGCAATACCAACACCGAAATTAACCGCTACAAAGAAGATTTAGCCAAACTCAACGTACGAATGGAAACTTTGCTGCAGCGCTACACAAGGCAATTTGCAGTGATGGACAGCATGGTCGGTCAAAATAACAGTACAAAGTCCGGCTTGAAGAGTACTTTTGAAGGAATGATGGCTCAATATAAATAACTAATTAGCTAATTTATTTATTTTTAATTTTCCGCTAAAGTTTCTTCTACTCAGGTCGATCTTAATGACGAATGGGTGCAATCTGCATCTTTTCGTCGTTCATGGTCGTCAAACTTAGGGTGTTTATATGATCCCAGATATCAAAGTCACGTCTCCTGCAAAACCAGCGGTAGAACCCCCCAAAGTTCAAGCAACAGCTGCTTCTAATGGCGCAAAGCCACTTGATGCATCGGTGAGAAAAGCGGACCTCGTACCTATCAAAAAGGCTGATCTTGCGGTTGATCCTATTGAGATGCAGCAAAAATTGAAAAAAATCTTGGAAGAAGCCAACCAACATATGGCCAATTCCAAGGTTCAGCTGGGTTTTTCTATGAACCAGGCTATTGATGGACCAGTTATCACGGTGAAGAATTTGCAATCTGGCGAAGTGGTTAGAACCATTCCTTCTGAAGTGGTGATCAAAGTCGCTCAAAACATTGATTCTTTAAAAGGCATTTTGTTCAATCAAAAACTTTAAGTTTGTTTAAACCCCTACATCGATAGCGATACCTGCGCTACTCGTGTGAGATTATTTTCGAGTTAGCGTTGCTCTTTCAAATGACGTACTTCAGCTTAAACACTCGCTACTTAACAGCTGACTATTTTCCAAGCCACTGATCTTTACCTGATCAGTTATAGCGTTTAAAAAAATAATTGCATCAATGCAATTAAAGCTTGACAAACACCAACCGATTCTTTAGCTGTGACGAGTTGAAAAGACCGTCAGGAGATTTGAAGTTCGGTGGAAAGAGATCGTTGGTGAACAGTCGCTAAATAACGATCAACTTGCCAAATCAATTTGTAAGTTATTTAAGACCCATATGTTAGGAGTGCTGTAAATGTCAACTGTCATCAACACCAATGTGAAGGCTCTGGTATCGACCAGTGCGCTTGTGAAGAATG
>JAIXYA010000015.1 GCA_027490485.1 Comamonadaceae bacterium | reverse complement strand
GGGGCGGCAAATGCCCGTCTGGCACTCATTAGGTGTCAAGCGCGATTGCAATACCTGCCACTGCTGCATGGTGGTTGGAAAAAACGCATGGCTGTCTGAAGAATTTCCCAACTGGTGTCTTGCATCGCTTGCGCCCAGACGAATATCGTCCACGGCCAAGCGCAAGGTGTCCAAAGCGCTTTGTTTAAATTGCCACCGCAGCCCCGCAGTTTGCCCCAATGCTTGTGCCATGGCTAAGTTGCGCCACTGCGCCAACAGCAACACACTGCAAAGACAGGAGAGCACCACCACCATGGGCAAGGCCAAGCCGCGTTGTGTCTTCATGGTTTGGCGTGGCGCAAAAACGCCACCCCCTGCCACGACAGCGCTGGTGGACTTAATGGTTGTCCACTGCTGCAAGAAGGGCTGGCAGGCACTGTGCCCAAGCTAGGCAGCTTGGTTTGCAAACAGGTTTGCACACCGCGTACCCCTTGCCAATTGGCAACGGTCTTGGCATTGCGCCATTGCATACGTGGCTCGGCCCCTGGCAGGATTTCTGCATACAGAAAACCCACTTGGTCTATGTTGTCTACCAAGGCTTGGTAAGTGGTGTTGCTGCGAAAACTGTCTTTGCAACTGAGTTCGTTGCGCGTGCTGCGCTTAAATTCATCTTGAATCCAAGGCAAGGTTGAGGCTTGGTTGCCTTGGCAATCTGAAGGGCTCAGGCTGCGGTGGTGTATCAATGACAAAGTGCTGCCAACGCCTTGCAGGCTGAAGGTGGGCGATAACAGCTTGGCTTTGTTTTGTGCGTCAAATTGCAGGGCAGGTGCACCTGCTCGCGCAACCCGCTCTTGCAGCAAGGACAGCGCTGTGTGCAAACGCTCTTGCATATCAGCCCGAGCTTGCATGTGTTGGTGGTTGCTTTGCACCCAGGCAAATGCCGCAAATGCCGCCATGATGACCCACAGGGATAGCACCATACCAACCAAACTTTCTACCAAGGTGTGGCCGTGTTGGGATGTGCGAAGACAGCGTGTCATATGGACCAACTGGTTTGCCAGCAACGATGGCGGCTTGGGCAGGCCGTTGGCACAGTGGCGCCTGGGTCTGGTGTTGAGTTGTCTGGCCACGCCAACAGCAATTGCACTTTGGCAGAAGCGTTGGTCACCAGCTGGGTTTTTGCACCGGGTAGTCGTAACTGCACCGCTGCTTGCCAAGCGGATAAATCCGATTGCGCCCATTGGCTTGGCGTACAAGCTTGGCTTTGACAGTCTGTATTGGGGGTAACTTGACCCAGTTGCAACTGGTAAGACATGGAGGCTTGCGGAAACAGTTGCATACGCTCCCACAGGTCTTGGGCCAAGCCAACCGCTGCTTGCATGGCGAGCGCATCGCGCTGTGCTTGCAAGGCTTGCAGTTGCATGGCGAGTACACCCAAGCACAGCATATTGAGCACCATCAACCCAGTCAAGGCGTCAAGGGTGGAGAACCCACGGGCGTGTTGGGCCGGGGCTTTCATGCGCAGGTGCTTCCTTTGATGACCCGCATGCGCCCCGCCGTGTTGATGCAAATGGCGCGAACCGAGGAAGCGTTTGGGCTGCGCTTGGCTTGCACCACCACCCGCAAGCCTCCCGCCACAGGCTCGCCCAAGGCGTTGATATCCAAGTTGTTTTGCGCGGGGCTGATGTTGACCAGCACATCGCCAGCCAGCAGTGTGTTGACAAGCACACCAGGGTTATTGCCTTGTGCTTTGAGTAACTGCCAGCCGCAGCGCCAGTCCCCGTTGGCCAGAGGGGCGCTTTGGCACTGACCTGAGCGTTGCAGACGCAAGGCTTGACCCGAGCGCAGGGCTTGCAACCGAGCAGCTTGTAAATCAGCGCTCCAAGAATGCACCACTGTTTCGACTTGCAGTCGCCATACCCACTGCTGTAGCCAAGGCGTTGCCACGCTGACGAGGGTGGCCAACAAGCCCAAGACCGTGAGCATTTCCATCAGCGTGAAGCCTGGGAAAGCCAAAGGCAATTTTCTGAATGAAGACGCAGTGTGCATGGCCGTCATCTTGCGACGGTATGGGCCCAAAAGGGTGTGCGCTGTTCACCTTGAAAAGGTGAGGAATGAACCTTGGACTTAGCGGCGGAATTCGTCTACCAAGGTTTTGAATTCGTCCACATCTTCAAAGCTGCGGTAGACGCTGGCAAAGCGCACATAGGCCACTTTGTCCAGCTTTTTTAACTCCCGCATGACCAACTCACCTATGCGTGTGGAGGCTACTTCGCGTTGCCCCAAGGCCAGCAGTTTTTCTTCTATGCGCTCGATGGCAGCATCGATTTGCTCGGTACTGACGGGGCGCTTGCGCAGCGCCAGATTCAGGGATCCACGTAATTTGGTGCGGTCGTATTCGATACGACGCCCATCTTTTTTTACCACCGCTGGGTAGCTGACGTCAGGGCGTTCGTAGGTAGTGAAGCGTTTTTCGCAGTGACTGCACGAGCGACGGCGGCGAATCGAGTCACCCTCTTCGGACATGCGGGTTTCCATGACTTGGGTTTCCACATGGCTGCAAAAAGGGCACTTCATACCGTGTTACCCGTAGACCGGAAAGCGGCTGGTGAGGGCATGCACCTTGGCACGTACCGCGGCGATATGCGCTTCGTCATGGGGGTTTTCAAGCACATCGGCGATCAGGTGGGCGGTGGCTCGCGCTTCTTCGTCCTTGAAACCACGTGTGGTCATGGCGGGGGTGCCAATGCGCACGCCGCTGGTGACCATGGGTTTTTCGGGGTCGTTGGGAATGGCGTTTTTGTTAATGGTCATATGGGCGTTGCCTAAAGCTGCTTCAGCCGCTTTACCGGTGATGTTTTTCGAGCGCAAATCGACCAACATCACATGGCTTTGGGTGCCACCACTCACGATGCGAAGACCGCGTTCGGTGAGGGTTTGTGCCACGATCTGCGCATTTTTGATCACCTGTTGTTGGTATTCCTTGAAGCCGGGTTGCAAGGCTTCTTTGAAAGCCACGGCTTTAGCGGCAATGACGTGCATCAGGGGGCCGCCTTGCAAGCCGGGGAACACCGCGCTGTTGATGGCTTTCTCATGCTCGGCTTTCATGAGGATGATGCCGCCACGTGGGCCGCGCAAACTCTTGTGGGTGGTAGAGGTGACCACGTCGGCGTGGGGCACGGGGTTGGGGTAGACACCCGCAGCGATCAATCCGGCGTAATGCGCCATGTCAACCAAGATAATGGCGCCAATCTCTTTGGCTACTTTGGCAAAGCGTGCGAAGTCG
>JAIXYA010000315.1 GCA_027490485.1 Comamonadaceae bacterium | reverse complement strand
GTTCTCCGCGGTGTTTTTTTTTTTTTTTTTGGTCAACCTTTGGTATGGCCGCCAAAAACGTTTGCAATCGGTCTCGATTGGCACGGTGTGGAAACCTGACACCGCCACCCAAAACGTGATTGCCAAAGCCAAAGCAGATTAAAGAAAGCCTGATATGGAATTTTTCAAAATCCGCAAAGACATTCCGTTCATGCGCCATGCTTTGGTGTTCAACGCGATCTCTTTCATCACCTTTTTGGCCGCGGTGTTTTTCCTCTTCAGTCGCGGCCTGCATCTGTCGGTGGAGTTCACCGGCGGCACCCTGATGGAGGTGAGTTTTTCGCAGCCTGTGGCCATCGACCCCATGCGTGAGCGCATTGCGGCCTTGGGCATCAACGATGTGCAAGTGCAAAACTTTGGCTCTGCGCGTGATGTGCTGATCCGCATGCCTGCTGCCAAAGGCAGCAATACCGCAGAACTGAGCAACAAAGTGTTTGGCAGCCTCAAAGAGATGGACGCCAGTGCAGAGTTGCGCCGCACCGAGTTTGTCGGCCCGCAAGTCGGTGACGAGCTGGCCATCGATGGCCTCAAAGCCTTGGCCTGTGTGGTCATTGGCATCATGATTTATTTGGCCATTCGCTTCGAGTGGAAATATGCGGTGGCGGGCATCATTGCCAACTTGCACGACGTCATCATCATCTTGGGATTTTTCGCTTACTTCCAGTGGGAGTTTTCGCTGCCGGTGCTGGCTGCGGTACTCGCGGTGTTGGGCTATTCAGTCAACGAGTCGGTGGTGATTTTTGACCGGGTGCGAGAAAACTTTCGCCGCTACCGCAAGATGAACACGCTGGAAATCATCGACAACGCCATCACTTCCACCATCAGCCGTACCATCATCACCCATGGCTCGACCCAACTCATGGTCTTGTCCATGCTGCTGTTTGGTGGCGCAACACTGCACTACTTTGCCTTGGCGCTGACCATCGGCATTTTGTTTGGCATTTACTCTTCCGTGTTTGTCGCTGCAGCGATTGCCATGTGGCTGGGCATACGCCGTGAAGACCTGATCAAAACGGTGAAAAAAGACGGTCCCGATGAAGACCCTAATGACCCGAATGCGGGTGCCGTGGTTTAAGAACGATCAATGCGCGATGCGCGCCTCTTGGTCGTCGCACAACTCATCGAGCACCAGCGCATCGGGTTCGATGCCAGCACTCCAGTAAACCATCAAGACGATGATTTTCAAGTCGTCTAAGCTGATGGGGTGGGTCGTTACCGCCATGGCGCGGTCCACCACAATCTCGCGTACCTGAGGTGGCAACACGCCTGCGCCTTCCATGAAGGTGATAAAGCCCAGCCCAGCAGAACCCAGCTGCTGTTGCTCAGCCACGGAATACACACGCATGCTGGTGGGTGACTGCACATAGGCAGTTTCCCAAGCGGTTTTGGGGGCATTGATTTGAATGGTTTCTGCGTTGTTGGCAGCGTTGTGTAAACCCGCGAGCCAAGAAAGTGCTTGCTCGATTTCGTCGGCGTCAAAGCCAGCGGCACTGAGTTTGCGCCCTAGAAGGGGTAACTCTGGACAGGCCTCGCCGCGCCAGTAGTGTTCGTAAACATAAACAAGGACATCGAACATATGCAGGGAATATACCTTGTTTTATTTACCCCCTTTTTTTGGCTGAGCCCAAGCACTTGCTGTTGGGCTAAGGGATGCTACTCAGGTGCAGTCGTTGGTAGTTACCAGCCGCCGTGATAGCCACACAACCTTGGTCTTGCATCAACTGCAACAGTGCAAGTACTTGTGCCACAGGCAGGTCGCTGCGCATGACCAACACATCCAAGTATTGCGCATCGTCGCCCAAGGCTTGCCACACCGCTTGTGCGTTTTTATCTTGCAAGATGGCCGGCATCGAAGTTGTCAGAGGCTTGGCAATGAAGCTATCTTGCGGGGGCAGCTCTTCGCTGATGTCTTGGATGTTCTCGACCAATTTGGCACCTTGGCGCAGCAAGGCATGGCAGCCACGCGACAAAGCCGAGTGGATAGAGCCAGGAATGGCAAACACCTCCTTGCCTTGGTCCAACGCCAGTTGTGCGGTGATGAGCGAGCCCGATTGCAAAGCCGCCTCCACCACCAACACACCTTGGCTCAAACCGGCAATCAAACGGTTGCGCAACGGGAAATGGTGGGGCAAGGGTTTGCTGCCTATGGGTTGCTCGCTCAAGACCCAGCCATGCTCGGCAATCTCTTGGGCCAAGCCATGGTGCTGGCGTGGGTAGACCTGATCTAAACCCGTCCCCACCACGGCCACAGTGGGGCAATGTTCACCCCGATCGGCTTGCAAAGCGCCTTGGTGCGCTGCGGCGTCTATACCCATGGCCATGCCAGACACCACAGCGTGACCACCAGCGCACAGGTTGTAGGCAAACGCACGGGCGTTCTCACGCCCTTGGTGCGTGGGGTTACGGCTGCCCACCACCGCCAAGGCGGGGCCCAAGGGTCGCTGCAACTGTCCACGCGCAAACAACACTGGCGGCGCATCGTGCAAGGGCAACAGCCCAGCCGGATAAGCCTTGTTGTCCCATGTCCACACTGCATGCGCTATGCCTTGTTCCGCAGATACCAACCATGCGTTGGTGCGCTGGCAATGGGCTTGCCATTCAGGCGGGTCTGTCATCAAGGCTTTGGCCAGCGGCTCCCCCAGGGCTTGCACCAAGGTGTCAAAGGGTTGCGCCCAAATGGCAGGCAAGGAACCACATACCCGCCAAAGTTTTCGCATGCTTTGCGCTCCCAAACCGGGTGTGAGTAACAAGCGCAAAGCCAGCGCCCAGTCGCTGCGGTCAAGGTTTTGAGCTGTATGCGCTTGACTTTCAGTGGCAGGCAAGACGGGTTGAGACGAAGACATGGTGATGGCTCTCCAATGAAAGTCGCCAGCATAAAAACCGCCGAGGCTCATCAGGTGAAGGCGCTGTGCGCTTATTCCTCAGCCACACTTCACCCCTTGGTCTAAAAAAGCGACAATACAGCCCCATGGCAATACTCACCATTCTTTCCTACCCCGACCCCCGCTTGCACACCGTGGCCAAACCGGTTGCCGTGGTGGATGACCGCATCCGCACCCTGGCGGCTGACATGATCGAGACCATGTACGAGTCCAAAGGCGTGGGGCTGGCCGCCACCCAAGTCAATGTGCATGAACGCGTGGTGGTGATGGATGTTTCCGAAGAACACAACCAACCTTTGGTGATGATCAACCCAGAGTTGCTGTGGAAGAGTGATGAACGCATCAAGGGTGAAGAGGGTTGCCTGTCGGTGCCTGGCGTATTTGACAGTGTCGAACGCGCCGCCCACATCAAGATACAAGCCTTGGACGCGCAAGGCGAGATGCAAACCTACGAAGCCGATGGCTTGATGGCGGTGTGCATTCAGCACGAGATGGACCACCTCATGGGCAAGGTGTTTGTCGAATACCTGTCCTTGCTCAAACGCACCCGCATTCGCGGCAAACTGGTCAAAGCGCAACGCGAACTCGAGCGCTAAGCCATGCGCTTGGTCTTTGCCGGCACGCCGGTCTTTGCGCAAAACGCGTTGGCCGCTTTGCACGCTGGTGGCCACGACATCGCTTTGGTACTGACCCAACCCGACCGCCCAGCAGGGCGCGGCATGCAACTGCAAGCCTCTGCCGTGAAGCAGTACGCGCAGCAACATGGCTTGGCCTTGGTCCAGCCCACCAGCTTGCGCTTGGATGGCAAATACCCCGAGGAAGCTGCCGCCGCCCAAGCAGCCATTGCCCACGCCAACGCCGAGGCGATGGTGGTGGTGGCTTATGGTTTGATCTTGCCAACATGGGCACTGCACAGCGTACCCCTGGGTTGCTTCAATATCCACGCCTCACTGTTACCGCGATGGCGTGGCGCAGCACCCATACAACGTGCCATTGAAGCGGGGGACAGCGAAAGCGGCGTGTGCATCATGCAGATGGAAGAGGGCTTGGACACGGGTCCGGTACTGTGGCGTCAATCTGTGACGATTGCCAACGATGAAACCAGCAGCAGCTTGCACGACAGGTTAGCTTCTTTAGGCGCTCAAGGCATTGTGCAAACCTTGGCGCAACTGCCTCAGCTAAGCGCTGTTGCGCAAGCTAGGGAGGGCGTCACCTATGCCGCCAAGATCGATAAACAGGAAGCGTTGATTGACTGGTCGCTGCCGGCCACGGTGCTGTCGCGGCGCATTCGAGCTTTCGACCCTTTTCCTGGCGCACATACGCTGTGGCAAGGACAGGCCTTGAAGGTCTGGTTCGCCATGGCTTTGCCTCAAACCAGCGATCAAGCACCCGGCACCGTGGTGCAAGCCAACGAACAGGGCTTGGATGTGGCCTGCGGTGAAGGTGTGCTGCGCTTGTTGCAGTTACAAAAGCCTGGCGCAAAACGCTTGGCCTTTGCCGAGTTGTTGCGCGGCCAGGCCGATTGGCAAGGCGTGGTCCTCGGCCAGTGAAACTGCCCGCATGTTTTTAGACCCTGCCAACTTTCGCCATCCCGCGTTTCGCACCGGCATGGCAGACGCGTTCAAGGTGGCGCCTGGCATTTGGGCATGGGGTTTGATGACCGGCGTGTCCATGGTGCAAGCTGGCTTGGGGCCAGCCATGTCAACTTGGATGACCTTGCTGGTGTATGGCGGCAGTGCGCAATTGGCAGTCACGCCTTTGATGGCTGTTGGCACACCGGTATGGGTGCTGTTGGCCACCGCGTTTTGCGTGAACTTGCGCTTTGCCGTGTTCAGCTTGCACCTGCGTGGCTACATGATGGCCTGGCCGCGTTGGCAACGCCTGACCATTGGCTACCTGATCGCCGATTTGAACTATGTGCAATTTGTGCAAAACCACCCCCAACCCGCGACCGATGCGGCAGGCCAACGCGCTGAAATGGCCTACCTGTGCGGCAACTGTTTTTTGACGTGGATGGGCTGGCAAGTCGCCAGCATCTTAGGCATTGTGTTGGCTAGCCAAGTGCCGCTTTCCTGGGGTTTGGGGTTTGCGGGTGTGTTGGCTTTGGTGGGCATCCTCTGCTCGTTGGCCAGCTCACGCATGCGCACTGTGTCTTTGGTGGTCTCCGGCGCAGCGGCTGTGGCAGCCTATGCCCTGCCCTTGCGCTTGAACATTTTGGTGGCCATCGCGGCTGCCGTGGCGATGTGTTTGCTGATTGAAAAAACCGCTGGTTTGAACAAGGCTGCACATGATTGATGTGTTTCACCTCCTCACCTTGCTGGGCTTGGCTGCCATGACAGTGCTGACGCGTTGTTTTTTCTTTATC
>JAIXYA010000132.1 GCA_027490485.1 Comamonadaceae bacterium | reverse complement strand
TTGGCTGGGTGAACAACTACCTCATCCATATCGGGAATTTCAATCGTGCAACTCTGCGTCACTACCGATTGGCAAGCCAACACATAATTGTCCTGACCCGTTGTCGGCCGACCAGACTCCGGACCGCTAAAGCTCAATTCACCTGCGGTGACTTTGCAACGGCAAGTGCCGCACCGACCAGACATGCAACTGTAGGAAATAGGCACGGCGTTGTCGCGCAGCACATCAAGCAGATTTTGTCCGCTGTGTATGTTCAACCTCAGGTTGTTTGGCTGCACCACAAGTTCCATGGAATATCCGCATCAATGAGAATAGGTGAATTGTGGGTATTCAAAAGTTATATGTAAATAAGTCAACTCATATAAGTTATATTTGTTTCATGAATAAAGGCTAGGCCATGGACCTCAGAGACATAGACCTGAATTTGCTGGTTATCTTCAATCAATTGCTGATGGACAGACGGGTTTCCACCTCGGCCGATAAGTTGGGGTTGTCGCAACCCGCCGTAAGCAATGCACTCAAACGACTGCGGGCTCTTTTAAAAGACGAATTGTTTGTGCGAACCTCGCGTGGCATGGAACCTACGCCTTACGCCCTGCATTTGATTGAACCCATAGGCTATGCGCTCAGCACTTTGCAAAACGCCTTGAACCAACGCGACAGTTTTGACCCCGCGACCAGCGAGCGCACTTTCACGCTGGGCTTGACCGACATAGGCGAGATTTATTTCATGCCTACTCTGATGGCCATGCTCTCAAGCGAAGCACCGCATATCAAGATAAGCACCTTGCGCCACAACACCGGCCACTTGAGTGACGATATGGCCGCTGGCAACGTCGATATCGCCGTAGGGTTGCTGCCGAGTTTGACTACGGGGTTTTTTCAACGTCGATTATTTAAGCAGCGTTATGTGTGTCTGTTTCGTCAAGGTCACCCCATAGCCCGTAATCCCATCAGCCTGACACAATACAAAGCACTGCAGCATGTAGGTGTGACCTCGGCCAACACCGGGCACAGCGAGGTGGATGAATGGATGACCCGCAAAGGCATTGCGCGTGACATCCACTTACATGTTCCCCACTTTGTAGCTGTTGGCCATATTTTGCAAAGCTCGGACTTGATAGCCACCGTACCCGAGCGCTTCGCCCAAAAATGCGCAGGACCTTTTCAGTTAGAGACCTCGCCCCTGCCCTTTAAGCTGCCTGAAATTGCCATCAACCTTTTCTGGCACGCCAAATACAACCGGGAACCAGCCAATATGTGGTTAAGACAAAGAATCATTGAATTGTTCAGTGAGCATTAGGATTTAGGACCAATATGGCCACGCAATACAGCGAGTCCCAGCGTGGTAACCACCATTGAGCCACCCAGCAAATTTAAATAGGCATTTGAACCGCCGGCAGTGATCATCGCAGCACCTGCAAATGCACTTACAAAAGCGCCAATCCTGCCAAAAGCCATGGCAGTAGCTGCCCCTGTCGTTCGAATTTCAGTTGGATATATATGGGCACACAACGCAAACATGGCGCATTGCAAAGCGGTAACGAACAAGCCATGAAACCCCAGACCCCACAAAAAGGTTTCAGGCGTTGCTGTAATGTTTACAAGCTTCAATCCAAAAGCGGTAACTGCTGACATCGCCGCCCAAAAAATCATGGGGCGACGAGAACCAAAGCGATTGATAGCAGCTGCACAAAGAATGGCGCCAAAAATACCGCCAAAGTTATATGCGGTCAAACCCATGCCAGACATGGCAGGCGACAACCCTTCAGTTGCCAACATGGTTGGAAGCCAGCTGTAAGCGGAGTAAATCGACAACTGAATCATGAAAAAAGCAAGCCATAGCCACGATGTGTCAAAAGCTCTGCCTGCACGAAACAATTCGGTGATGTGACCATTTCTGGCGTTCATGGCGACACCATCTGTGAAATGTTTTATTTGAGATACCTCATGCGCCATTTTTTGTAACAACCCACGTAACTCTTCCCAACGCGAAGATTGACGTGCTAAAAATTTAGGAGACTCATGCAACGTGAAATACAAAAATAATGCAAATGCAATCGCAATGCTTCCACCTATGTAAAAAAAGACACGCCAACCCTGATTTGGCAATATGTATGCCGCAGCGAGTCCAGCAAGCATTCCACCTGCCGGATAGCAGACGATGGCAGTTGTAACGGCCATGGTTCTGTATCGCATGGGAACAAATTCAGCTGTTAATGTGGTCGCGGCAGGTAGGGCAGCACCAATGCCTAAGCCTGCAAAAAATCGAATGAATGCAATACTTTGCACATCTGTTGACAGTCCAATCAACATGGTAGATGTACCAAACAACAAGATGCTGGCGATCAATACCGGTTTTCTTCCGAACTTATCTGCCAAGACACCCGCACTCAAACTGCCAATGGCCATACCTGCGAGACCACTGGCAACAGCTATTGAGAATGCGGCCCTGGTCGCTCCCCACTCCTTCATGATGAGAGGGATGGCGTAGCCAATCATTTGCCCGTCAAAGCCGTCTACGATGATCGCCAATGCCGCAAGTACATAAATCATCTTCTGAAAATACGTGAAGTTGCCATCATCTATGGCTTTCGAAACATCAAACTGCTTTTCTGCCGAAGTATTTGTGACTGTATCCATAATGCCTCCTATCGCTTAGCGATTGATTTATTCATTTTTTATAAAAATTATTCTAGAAAGCCAAATTTATTCTGCATAGACGATGAAGTGAATACGGCCTATTCAGTGGATGAATAATGTCTATGTAATGCGCAGATCTGATTTGGTGGCGCTAAAAGGAAAAAGGGTTAGCTCATATAAGAGCTAACCCTTTGAATCCTATGGTCGGTGTGAAAGGATTCGAACCTTCGACCCCTTGCACCCCATGCAAGTGCGCTACCAGGCTGCGCCACACACCGAAGAGGGCTAATTATAGCCTTGCCAGAAGGCTTTTCAGTTCAGCAAATCGCGTATTTCAAATAATTCGCGGCGCAGCAATTGAAGCTTGTTGGAATCATTGTCATCTGGGGTGAGTTGCCAGTTGTCTTCACCGCGGGTCTCATCCAAGGACAAGTTGTCCTCTAAATCGTCCAAGCCTTGAAGCATGACCTCGCCTGCACGTTTTTTATCCCGCTCTTGCTGGACCAGTTCTTGTAATTTGTTGCGAGCACCGCTGATGGTGAAACCCTGCTCGTACAAGAGGTCTCGGATACGTCGAATCATCAACACTTCGTGGTGTTGGTAGTAGCGCCGATTGCCACGACGCTTCATAGGGCGAAGTTGGGTGAATTCCTGCTCCCAATAGCGCAGCACATGTGGCTTGACGCCACACAACTCGCTCACCTCACCAATGGTGAAGTAGCGCTTTGCTGGAATGGAAGGGAGAGAACTCTCCATAGGTTCGATCATTTAAAAAAGTGATATGAGAGGTTACACGAAGTAAGCTGCCAAGTTAAGCTTATCGGCACGATATTCCGAAAATAAAGTCGCATCCTTGAGAAATAAGAGCTATATGGCGGCGGTTTTTGCCACTGTTTAGCGACAATCTACAAACGCAACAAAGCAGATGTGTACTTTATTCGGCATCTGTGCCAAGGGTGCCTTGGATGTGTTCTTTGAGCTTATGGCTGGCGTGAAAGGTCACGACGCGACGGGCTTCAATGGGTATGGATTCACCTGTGCGTGGATTGCGACCTGGGCGAGCGGCCTTGGTGCGAATTTGGAAGTTGCCAAAGCCCGAGATTTTGACGTCTTCACCATCGACCAGCTTTTGGGAGATCAAATCAAAAAAAGCGTCAATCATGTCCTTGGACTCACGCTTGTTTAAACCAATTTGGTCAAACAAGAGTTCAGCCAATTGCGCTTTGGTCAATGCAGGGGTTTCCAAACTTTCGAAAGAAATTTCCATTTCGCTTTCTCCTTCAGGAACGCAAACGGGCGTTCAGTTGTTGCGACAGTTGCTGCACGACCGCTTGAACTGCCTGCTCGATTTGGGCTTCAGTCAACGTCGCATCGGTGCTTTGCATGGTCAGGCGAACTGCCAAACTTTTTTCACCAACGGCCACACTGCCACCTTCTTTAGCGGGACGGTAAACATCAAACAGCACCGCATCTTGCAGCAAGCCTTGCGTAGGTGACGAATGAATGCAGTCCATCAAGACTTGGTGACTGACCTCCTCTTTCACAACCACGGCAATATCTCTTTCCACCGCTTGCAACTTTGGTACCGCCGTTACGACAGGCACTGTTCGATCTAACAAGCTGTCTAGCTGTAACTCAAAGACCACGGGCGCATGGGATAAGTCCCATTGCTGACGCCATTTGGGATGAAGTTCGCCTAACCAACCCACGGGCTGTCCATTGGAAGAAATACGAGCGCAGCGGCCAGGGTGAAGTGCCTGATGCTCAGCCGCCTCAAATTGGACTTGGCGAGGTGCGAACATGGCCTCAACATCTGCTTTGACGTCGAAGAAATCGGCATTTTTTTTCTGGACGTTCCAAGCTAATTCATTCACAGGTCCCCAAGCCATGCCAGCGATCATCATGGGTTGATCCAGGCCCTTGACCGATTGCAAAGAGTCTTGGATGTCAGGGTTTTTGTGAAACACACGCCCTACTTCAAACACCCGTACACGCGAAGCTTTGCGATCCGCATTGAATTTGACCACCTGCAGCAAAGAGCCGATAAGGCTGGAGCGCATCACACTCATATGGCTGGCAATGGGGTTGAGGAGTTGAACAGGATCTGTATTGCCTGCTAAATCTTTTTCCCATTGGGCATCGACGAAACTGAAGTTGATGGTTTCTTGGTAGCCCAATGCAGCAAGACTGCGACGCAGGGCAAATGGGTGTCTTTGGTTCTCGGGAATCAGGTGCGGCGTGATGGGGGCAAGCGGGGCTGTAGAGGGCAGTTGATCAAAGCCCACCATACGGGCAACTTCTTCAATCAGATCCTCTTCTATTGTGATGTCAAACCTGAAGCTGGGTGGCGTCACAGTAATGACACCTGGGGATTCGCTCACCGCAAGACCCAAACCTTTCAAGGCATCTGCCATGCGCTGCTGCGACAGATCCACACCCAAGACTTTGTTCGCTCTGGCCACACGCATGGCAACAGGCTTGCGAACAGGCATATTCATTTGGTGGTCGTCCATGGGTCCGACTTGGCTTTTTGGCGTACCACAAATATCCAACACCAAACGGGTAATCCGCTCGATATGCTCAACCGTATGTTCTGGGTCAACGCCTCGCTCAAAACGGTGACCGGCATCGGTGGAAAAATTGAACCGCCGGGACCGGCCTGCCACTGCCTGTGGCCACCAAAACGCAGCTTCTATGTAAATGTGGCGAGTGTCATCCGAAACGGCGGTTGCGTCTCCACCCATGATGCCTGCAAGCGACTCCACTTGAGAAGCATCAGCAATCACGCCGACCTTGTCATCGAGTTCTACCGTATTGCCATTCAAAAGCTTGAGTGTTTCCCCAGCTTTTCCCCAACGCACCACCAAGCCATCATTTATTTTGTCGAGATCGAAAATATGAGAGGGGCGTCCCAACTCGAACATCACGTAGTTGGAAATATCCACCAATGGGCTGACGCTGCGTTGACCACAACGGGACAAACGCTCAACCATCCAAGCAGGTGTAGTGGCTTTGGGGTTGACGTTCTTGAGTACACGACCGCTGAAACGACCGCATAAATTGGTAGCTTCCACCCGAACAGGTAATGCCTCTTGGATTTGCACAGTGACGCTGGGGAATTCGACTTGACGCAAAGGCGCACCCGTCAATGCAGACAGTTCACGGGCAATACCGAAAACACTCAAGCAATGCGCCAAATTCGGCGTGAGCTTGAGCGTGAACAAGGTGTCATCCAACTGCAAATGCTCACGGATATTTTGTCCAACGGTCGCATCAAGGGAAAGCTCTAACAAACCAGCGCCTTCTTGCGAAAGATGCAGTTCCTTGGCTGAGCACAACATGCCTTGGCTTTCAACACCACGCAACTGACTTTGCTTGATCAAAAAAGCTTTGCCATCCTCACCTGCGGGCAACTCCGCACCCACCAAAGCACACGGGACTTTGATGCCCACCCGTGCATTTGGCGCACCACAAACGATGGACAGTGGCTGAGCCTGCCCCACATCCACTTGACACACACGCAAGCGGTCAGCGTTTGGATGCTGCTCAGCAGAGGTGATATGCCCAACCACCACTTTGCTGAAAGCGGGAGCGACGCTTCGCATCTCCTCCACCTCAAGACCTGCCATGGTCAAAGTATCAGCCAGTTGCTGTGTGTTGATGGGAGGGTTACAAAATTCACGTAACCAAGATTCGGGAAACTGCATAGCTCTATACCTTGGTCAAGTCAACGGAATTGGCTGAGGAAGCGAATATCGCCATCGAAAAACAAGCGCAAATCATTCACGCCATAGCGAAGCATGGTCAAGCGATCAGGCCCCATGCCAAATGCAAAACCGATGTAATGCTCTGGATCTAAGCCCATATTGCGAACCACATTGGGGTGAACTTGACCTGAACCGGCCACCTCCAACCAACGCCCAGCCAAGGGGCCGCTGGGAAATTGGATGTCTATTTCTGCACTGGGCTCTGTGAAAGGGAAAAAGCTGGGTCTGAAACGAAGCAC
>JAIXYA010000012.1 GCA_027490485.1 Comamonadaceae bacterium | reverse complement strand
CACCAACAGCACCGCCGCCACGCTGAACATGGCGCTGACTGCCACCAGCATGCCCACCAGCAACAGGGTGTTTTCAACCACTTTGACGATTTGCCACAACTCGTCTAGCGCCACGCCAGGCATGACGGCCATCAACTGCCCGCGCTCCAAGCTTTCGATCTTGCGCCGCACCGAGAACACCTCGGCTCGGTTGTGCAAGCCCACCCACACAGCCGACAGACTGGAGGGTTGCAAGTCTTTGATGTCCAAGGCCTGCTGAGCACCACCTGCCGCTTTGAACGCGCTGGGCGAAATACCCATGCCCCAACCGACATGGATGGCCTCAAACGCCTGCAAGCTGACGATGACGCTGCGGTCTATGGGTGCGCCGGTGGGTGCCAAGATGCCGACCACCGTCATGGGGTGGTCTTCATGCTCGGTGCCCAAGCCACTGGACTGACCATGGGTCAGCACCAGTTTGTCGTTGAGCTTGTGGCCAAAGCGTTTGGCCACCTCTGCACCTAAGACCACTTCACTCAAGGCCTCGGGCTGGCTGAGGGGGTCGGCAAATGCCCGCCCTTGGGCCCACTGCAAACCTTGGCCTTGGCTTTTGAATCTGTTGAAGATTTCCGGCGTACTGCCCAACACCGGGTGACCCATGTAGCTATCGCCCAATTGGATGGGCACTGCCCATTTCACTTGGGGCAATTGCGCCAAGGCGGTGTAGCCCTCGTAGCCCATGTTGCGCGAGGGGCGTCCGATTTGGAAGACGCTGTAGAGCATCAGTTCGGTCGCGCTGCCGCGTGGCCCCACGATCAGGTCCACGCCGCTCAAGGCGTTGGAGAAACTGCGCTTGGCGTCTTCACGCAGCTGCTGCACCCCCAGCAAAATCAGCACCGACACGCTGACAGACACCATCACCATGGCCAAGGCCTGTTTGCGCGACCAAGCGCTGCGCCATGCCAAGCTGAACCACATCATGCGCGGCTCCTCAAAGGCATGGCAAACACATGGTCGAAGCGCTGGGCCAAATGCGCGTTGTGGCTGACCATGACCACGCTGGCAGCTTGCCTTCGAGCGGTGCCCAGTAGCAGGTCGAGAAATTCAAGCTGATTGGCGTCGTCCAAGGCAGAGGTGGGCTCATCGGCAATCACCAACCGTGGGCTGCCCATCAAGGCACGCACCGCGGCGACGCGCTGCTGCTGACCCACCGACAACTGATGGACAGGTTGGTGCCACACGCTTTGCGGCAGACCCAAGGTTTGGATCAAATGCAGCGCTTGGGCTTGGGCGTCGCCCCAGTCTTGGGCGGCTGCCTTTGCACGGCTGGGAAACAAACGGGTGGGTAGCAGCACATTGGCCTGCACATCCAAGTAAGGCAGCAAATTGAACTGCTGAAAAATCACGCCCATGTGTTCGCCACGCAAGCGGTCCCGCGCAACGCTGGACAGCTTCACCATGTTTTGCCCCAGCACCTCAAGCTCACCGTGGCTAACGGGAATGACCCCCGCCAACATGCCCAGCAAAGTGCTTTTGCCGCAACCGCTCGGGCCTTGAATGAACAGGTTTTCACCCTGCAACAGCGCCAGTTGTGCAATCTCAAACAAGGGCGGCGCATTGCCCCAAGCGTGAGAGAGTTGCGAGAGCTGAAGGGCGTGGGTCACGGTTTACCAGCGAAGCACAGGGTCTTTGGCTTTGAGGGTGACGCTGGACTGTCCTTTGGGACTGACCATATCAACCTTCAGGCTGCTGAGCCGCGGGTGTTTTTTGAACAAGGGGATTTCAAGCTGCTTTAAAGCGCTGGGCTGGCTGCAGCTGAATTCAAGCTCTGCATCCAAGTCGCTGTGCTCGGATTTTTTGCCGTTGAACATACCAGCGTTGACCTGCAAGGACTTGGGCTGACAGTCAGCTGCCGCAGGCAAGTTGATGAAATAACTGGCTTGTGCCACCGAGGCTTGCAAATCAGCCATAGCCTTTTTTTGTGCTGGAGTGCGGGGCAAATGCTCAAAACCCAACAAACTTTCCATGGGGATTTCAAAGCTGGCTTTGACCGTGCCGCCCTGCACCACCAGCTCAAGGTTACCAACGCCGTGCGAGTGGGCGGCGTGTTTGTCGCCAGCCATCGACCAAGTGCAACATAACAAGAGAGGCAAGGTAGCTAAGCGAGCAAGTATGTGTTTCATGGTTTTTCCATTCTAGAAGACGAAAAGGGAAGTTGAGTCACCCATAGGCCTTCTCTTAAAAGTAAACCTGCAAGCCTAGGCGAATATTTCTCCCCGGCAAGGGGGCTTTGGGACGTCCTGTAATGGCATCTGCTGCAGTGCTGGTCAATACCGACGTTGCGGGATAAGCAAGCTTGTCGGTGAGATTTTCCCCTTTGACATACCAAATCGCATCATTGGCGCGAACTTTTTGGCGGTAAATCAATTGCGCGTTCCATAAGGTGTAGCCAGCGGTAGCGACTTGGCTGGGACCCAGTCGGGGCGCTTGGACCTTGTCCAGCCCCACGGCCACGCGCCATGGGCCCGATTGCCTTGACAAAGCAGCGCCCCAACGCAAGGGTGCGATACGCGGCAAGGCTTCTCCCGTGTCAAGGTTGCTGGCACGAACGGAATCTGCCCGTAATTTCAGATCCCACAAGGCAAGCCCATCGATGGCTGGAAACAAGCCACTGCTACCAGTTAAACGCAGCGGCGCCATGGCTTCCCAGCCTTTGAACTGGGCTCGCACCGCGCTGAACGCATACTTGTCCCAGCAATCGTTATCGGCGTCTGCACTGGTACAAGCAACGGTGTCTGTGCCTGCGCCACCGACAACACCATCGCCATTGACCACATCGCCTGTGGCATTCAAACCGATGTAATTGCTAAAGCGGTTGTCAAAGTAATTCAGGCTGGCAGTGTGTGGCCCCTGCCCCCATGCCATACCGATGTCCATTTGACGGGTTTTTTCGGTTTGCAAAGTCACCGAGCCTTGCTCATAGGCGGCGGTGGCCACATGCACACCGTCGGCACGCAGTTCATAGTCTTTGGGCGCTCGTGCAGTACGCGCCCAATGGGCTTTGAGCGACACATCGGAGCTGAGCTTGTACAACACCCCCAATGAACTGCTGATGGGCGAGAACGTGTTGGTGGTCGCAGCGGTGTAACGGGTCGCTCCGTCACCCTCTGGATCGAAGGCATCGCCATGGACTTTGACCGCTTCGGAACGAAGACCAAAACTGAAACCTCCCCATGGTTTTTTCAGTTCTTCAACCAAGTAAATCGCTGATTGCCGGGTTTGGGTCGACGGCATGAAGGCCTCCGCGCCATTGGCCGCAAAGCGGCTGTCTTCACCTTGCCAGCCGACAACGCCTTGCCACTGTCCCCATGGGCTGGCCACGGCTTGGTGCTTGGCGCTCCAGCGCAGTTCTTGCCCCTCTTGGCTGAACACCGTGCCAACCTCACCCGATTCGTATTCCGTGTGTTGGTAATCGGTGTTGGTGAACTGCAGCCGCATGTTGTCCCAGCCGCTGATGGGATGGCGGATTTCAGTTTCCAAGGCATAGCGATCGCTTTGCATGCCTATGGTCACCGTATCCTCGGCCACCGTGCCGTAAGTGCTGTTGTAGTGCGTGCCTGACAAGCCCAGATAACCTTTGTCCCAAAAGACCGAGCCGCCCAAGGCATAGCCACGGCTGGTGTTGGCCGAATTGCAAATGGCCTTGGCTGAGGCGCTAGAACCCGACTTGGTGCAAGCCAAGGTATCGGGCACGCCCATGTCACTGCTGTGCCTGCCAAAGGCATCCACATGCAAGCCATATCGTTCGTTGCCAGACTCGAGCATCACCGCTGCGCGGGACTCTTTGTTGACAGTAGACCAACCCACATCGGCCTTGCCGCTCAAGCTCTCCATGGGCTGCACAGGAATGCGGTTATCGATCAAGTTCACCACGCCCCCCACAGCGCTGCCGCCGTACATGATGGCTGCCGGCCCTCGTAAAACTTCTATGCGTTCCACCGTCAAGGGGTCTGATGGGACTGCATGGTCATTGCTCAGGGCAGACACATCATGCGAGCTTGCGCTGTTGTTCAAGATTTTGATTCGGTCGCCATCCATGCCGCGGATGATGGGACGGCTGGCATTCGGTCCGAAATAACTGCTGGACACGCCCGGGGTGCTTACCAATGTTCCACCTAAGGTGCTTTGAGAATGCATGAGCAACTCCTCACCTTGCAGGACTTGCACGGCTTGTATACCCTCGGCATTGCCCAAGGCATTGCCCGTCACCGTCACTTGTTGCAAGCGCTCAGGATTTGCAACAGGTATGTTTTGGGCTTGTGAATGAAGCACCTGAAAGAACAAAATGACCAAGCCCCAGCGCTTGGCGTCGAGTACTTGGTTTTGGGGTGAAAATCGGTCCATGGAATCCTCCTTTACACGATAATGATAATTCATTATCATATAAACCGTTTATCCCTATGGAACGCATTACCAAACAAGGCACGGCCATCCTCAACGCGATCAAAGCCGCCGAACGTCCCTTATTGGCGCAAGAAATTTTGGATGCCGCAACGGCAGAGGCACCAGGCATGGGCATCGCCACGGTGTACCGCAACATCAAGTCACTGCTTGAAAACGGCCTGATTGGGACGGTCTACCTGCCGGGCGAAAACCCCCGCTACGAGACATCACACCACCACCACCATCACCATTTCCACTGCACACTTTGCGACAAGGTATACGACATACACGACTGCCCGGGCAACTTGCAACAACTCGCGCCTGATGGCTTTCAAGTGGACAGCCATGAGCTGACGCTTTACGGCAGCTGCAGCAGCTGCAGACTCAGCCCCCCGCCACCTTGAGCATGATTTTTCCGATGTGGGTGGACGACTCCATCAAGGCATGGGCTTGCGCGGCTTGGTCGAGATCGAATACTTGGTGAATCACAGGCAAAGCTTGGCCTTTTTCCAGCAAGGGCCACACCTGCGTTTTCAACTCATGGGCCATCTGCGCTTTGTCAGCCGCGCTGCGGGGGCGCAAGGTGGAGCCGGTGAAGGTCAGGCGCTTGACCATCAGCGCAATCCAATCCACCTCGGTTTTCGAGGGCTGTAAAAACGCGATTTGCACCAAGCGCCCATCAATGGCAAGCGTTTGCAAATTGCGCTGCATATAGTCGCCGCCCACCATGTCCAAAATGATGTTCACGCCTTTTTGCTCGGTGGCGGCAAGGGCCTGGGCGACAAAATCTTGCTGGCGGTAATCGATGGCCACATCGGCACCGGCCTTGAGACAAGCCGCCACCTTGTCAGCATTGCCCACGGTACACAGTACTTTGGCACCAAAGGCCTTGGCCAATTGGATGGCCGTCAAACCAATGCCAGAAGACCCGCCATGCACCAAGAAGCTTTCACCTGCCTGCAAACGGCCGCGTTGAAACACATTGGTCCAGACGGTGAAATAGTTTTCGGGCAAGGCCGCTGCTTGCAACAGACTGAAACCCTTTGGAACAGGCAAAGCTTGCCCCTCGGGGATGCTGACGTACTCGGCATAAGCACCGCCATTGGCCAAGCCACACACCGCATCGCCCACCTTCCACTGCGTCACGCCCTCGCCCAGCGCCACCACATGGCCCGAGGCTTCCAAGCCCAAAACCGGCGAAGCGCCTGGTGGGGGTGGATAGCGGCCGCTGCGCTGCAAACAGTCGGGTCGGTTAACGCCTGCATAGGCCACTTTCACCAACACCTCACCGGCAGTAGGCACAGGCACGCCGGTTTGGGCGGCCTGCAAAACCTCAGGGGCACCGCCACTGCCGTGGTCGATAAAGCGCATCAGGGAGGGAATCGTCATGGTGAAAACCTTGTCTACAAAGCAGTTGGAGGCCATTGCTGGGGCGTGCAGGATAGCACCGCACACCGCAAACCCAGCCTTATGCCCCTGATTAAACTCCGTTAAACTGTGTTTTTATACAGTAGTTATCCTCTCTTGACATGCATACCCTGCACCAACACCCCCAAGCTCTGCAAAACCACCCCAGCGGCACGCCGCTGCGTCTGCTGCTGCACCGCATGTCGGCCGGCTTTCCTTCACCCGCCGCCGACGACACCGAAGACAGCCTCGACCTCAACGACTACTTGGTGCGCCACAAACCCGCCACCTTCATGTTCAATGTGCGTGGCGACTCCATGCGCGGTGCCAGCATTGAAGATGGCGACAAAGTGGTGGTGGACCGCTCGCTGCAAGCGCGGCACAACGACATCGTCATTGCCGTGGTTGAAGGCGACTACACCATCAAGCGCTTACACCAGCAACACGGACGCCTCGAGTTGCGCCCCGAAAACCCCGCCTACCAAGCCATCGTGCTGAATGCCGAGCGGCCTTTGGAGGTATGGGGCGTGGTGGTCGGCGTGGTGCGGCGCTTGACACGCGGAGGCTAGCCATGAACACACCCGCACAGTTTGCGCTGGTCGATGTGAACAACTTCTACGTTAGCTGTGAACGCGTATTTCAACCGCGCCTGCACAACGTCCCCATGGTGGTGCTCTCCAACAACGATGGCTGCGCAGTGGCTCGCTCCAACGAGGTCAAAGCGCTGGGCGTGAAGATGGGCGCACCGTGGTTTTCGCTGAAAGATTTGGCGCTGTTGCACGGCATCGAAGCGCTTTCTTCCAACTACACGCTGTACGCCGACATGAGCCAACGGGTGGTGGACATCTTGCGTGACTACACACCCGACCTTGAGGTCTACAGCATCGACGAAAGCTTTTTGCGCGTTGAGCAAGTGCTGCCGCTGCACGGTGGCGGCGTGGCCTTGGGGCGGCAAATGCGCCAACGCATTCGCCAGTGGACCGGCTTGCCGGTGTGCGTGGGCATAGGCCCGACCAAAACCTTGGCCAAGTTCGCCAACCATCTAGCCAAAAAACAAGCGGTGTTTGAAGGTGTGTGCGACCTGAACGCCCTCTCACGCCCCGAGCGCCAAGACTGGATGGCGCAAACCGAGGTACGCGAAGTCTGGGGTGTGGGCCACCGTACCGCACGGCGCTTGGGCGAGATGGACATACACACGGTGCTGGACCTGCGCAACACGCCGCCTGCCCGTTTGCGTGAGCGCTTTGGCGTGGTGATGGAGCGCATCGTGTGCGAACTGCGCGGCGTCAGCTGCTTGGGGCTGGAAGACATCACCCCGCCGAAGCAGCAAATCATGGCCTCACGCAGCTTTGGCAGACCGGTACACAGTGTGGTCGAGTTGCGCGAAGCCCTCAGTGCGCATGTGGCGCGGGCAGGTGAAAAACTGCGGGCCCAGCAGTCGCTGGCAGGCGCTGTTCACGTCTTCATCCGCACCAACCCCTTCAAGCCCGATGAGCCGCAGTACAACGCCAGTTTCTTGGTACCTTTGCCCGAACCCAGCGACGACTCCCGTTTGCTCAGCGACGCGGTGTGGGTGGCGTTGCGCAAAATATTTCGCGCTGGGTTTGCCTACAAAAAAGCGGGGGTCATGCTGACCGCCTTAAGCGAAGCACGGCGTCAGCAACACGGCCTGTTCACAGACACCACCACACAAACACGTGACGCGGAGTTGATGAAAACACTCGATCGTCTCAACCTGCATTTCGGCCGTGACACCATCCATCTGGCAGCCACCGGCACCAGCCGCGACTGGCGTATGCGCAGCGCCAACCGCTCGCCGCGCTTTACCACCCGCTGGGACGAGCTGCCCAGCGCTCAGTAGGCGTGTTCAGCGCCACACCACCGTTTCGAAATGCACGCTGCCCAAATGGCTGCTCAGCGTCATGCCGCCCTCTTGGATGGTGGCTTGCAATTGCATGCTGCGCTCGGCCATGGCGGCCATGGCTTGCGAGGCCTCAGAAGGAATGCGCATCACTTTCAGTTTCTCTTGGCGATGCAATTTGTTCTCGATGCCGCGCCACCAAATATCGGCTGAATGGGCAAAGGCGTACACCAGCACGCGGTCAGACTTGCTGCAAGCCCGCAGCATGGGTTTTTCTTCGGGCTGCCCCACCTCTATCCATACCCGTTTGCGTCCTGTGTAATCAGTGATCGATACATCGGGGTCGTCGGGGTCGGACAAACCCGCGCCAAACGCCAACACCGCATCGCCTTGACACAGGTCTTGCACCTCATGGGCGTTCATGGCGAGGGCGACAAGCCGCACCATCATGCGCTCATCGGTCTCACTGGGATGCCGTGCCAAAGTCAGCGTATGGTCGGCGTAGTAGCCATGGTCGATGTCGGCGATCTGCAGCTGCGCCTTGTAGATGGTAGATTTGATGGCCATGGGTGATGATAGTCTGCGCCCTCCTCCTCACACCACGCCACCATGACACCCGACACACTTTTGCAGCACCTCGACCAAGGCACCCTGTGGCCCGCCGACAGCGTAGCTTCCATCCCCAGCGATGTTTCACTGGCCTACCAAACCGCTTTGCAAGTACGCCAGTTGCGTGTGCAACGCGGCGAACAGCCACGCGGCTTCAAAATTGGTTTCACCAACCGCAGCATTTGGGAGCGCTACCAAGTGTTTGAACCCATTTGGGGCACGGTGTGGGACACCACCTTAAGCTTTGCCGACACCAAAGGCGAAGGCCATGTCGACATCAGCCACATGAGCCAACCACGCTTAGAGCCCGAGTTGGTGTTTGGCATGCGCAGCACCCCCGCTGACGACTTGAACCCGCAAAGCCTGTTTGAGGCTATCGAGTGGATGGCTTGTGGCTTTGAAATCGTGCAGTCCCATGCGGCAGATTGGCGCTTCAAAGTGGCCGACACCGTGACAGATAGCGGCCTGCATGCGCATTTGCTGGTGGGCAAGCCCTTGGCGGTACGCGAGGTGGCAGCCGATGGCGCAGCTTTGCATGCCCTGCTCTCAGGCATGTCGCTGCAACTGATGCATGAGGGGAAAACGGTGGAGACGGGACACGCCAGCAACGTGCTGGACAGCCCCTTGATGGCTTTGCTGCATTTTTTGAAAGCCCTGCGACTATGCCCTGGTGCGCCTGATGTGCAGGCGGGGCATGTGATTACAACGGGGACTTGGACGGACGCGTGGCCTTTAAAGGCTGGCCAGCAGTGGGAAAGCCGCTATGACCTTCCTTTGACGGGTTTGAAAATTAAATTAAGCGCGAAGGGCACGTAGGCCGGGGTACAAGCGAGAGACAGGACGACTTTTTTGTTCGGCCTCTTGCGCCAATTGGCTGCGAATGCGCTCGAAGGTATTGCGGATGGGGGTGTTTTCCGAAGGAACGTAAGCGCCGTTGCCTGTTGACTCGGTGGTCTTTGAGGTCTGGTCTGGGTGTGACTTGTTCATGGGGGCCATGGGTTAACAATCTTGCTGCTTTCAACGCCCCAACATCGGACACGGATGACAAATCACAGCAAAATCTTTTGAAATGCTCACATTTTGGAATGCTTGGGTTCATTGTGAATTCTTTAGAATTAACTTACTGCCGCCTACTCACCAGCATGACGCATGGGGGCAGCAACTTGGAAGTGCGAAGCAAGGCAAACACAAGCTTCCCCTCCAAAAACGCAAATACCACCTCCACGACGCTCGCCAAAAACACTACACCAAAAAAAGATTCCCTGCAAATACCTAGCATAGAGTTAACACCTATGCAAAGGGCATTACAAGAGTTCTATTATTCATTCGCCTGATTAAAGGGTGCAGCCTCAGGACAGGGTCGCTAAGTTTTCTTAGCAACAGCAAGTCGGGGCTGTTACGTTCAATTCACAAAGATGAGGAGTTCTCTAATGCGTGCACTTAAACTGGTTGCGGCGATTGCTGCGACTACATTGATGGCCTTTGGCTCGGCAGTACATGCCGGCCCTAGCGTCAAGTTGGAAAAAGTAGTCAGCGGTATCAACACGCCGCTGTCCATGGTGCAACCTGCCGGTGATAGCCGCATGTTCATCACAGAACAAAACGGTCGTATCAAGATCCTTGAAAACGGCAAAATCACTGGTACCTTCCTCGACATCCGCAGCAAAATCGTTCCGCTGATGGCTGACTTCGACGAGCGCGGTTTGTTGGGCTTGGCTTTCCACCCCGATTTCAAATCGAACGGCAAGTTCTATGTGGCTTACTCAGCTCACTTGGACTACCAAGCCGATTTGGGTCAAATGCTTTGGTACAACCACAGCAACGTGGTTGAAGAGTACACCGTCTCCAAAGGCGACAAAAACGCTGCAGATATGTCTTCAGCACGTCGTATCCACTCCATCAGCTGGCCCCAGTTCAACCACAATGGTCACTGGATTGGCTTTGGTCCTGACAAGAAGTTGTACATCTCCTCCGGTGACGGCGGCTATGCCAATGACTGGGGTATTGGCCACAATCCTTTGATCGGTAACGGTCAAGACTTGACCACCGCCATGGGCAAAATCCTGCGCATCGACGTTGATGCCCGTACAGGCGACAAGCCTTACGGTATTCCTTCTGACAATCCATTTGTCGGCAAGAAAGACGTTCTGCCAGAAATCTGGGCTTACGGCTTCCGTAACCCCTGGAGATGTTCATTCGACCAAGCTGGTGGAACCACCCTGTATTGCGGCGATGTGCAGCAAAACAGCTGGGAAGCCATTAAAGCCACTGAAAAAGGCCAAAACGCAGGCTGGCGTCGTGTGGAAGGTGTGATGCGCTGCTTCAACTGGGCAGAGCCTGACAACCATCCCGCTAGCTGCGACAAGTCTGGTATCACTCCTTCCATCATGGAATACGCCAACTGCACAGCCGTTCCTAACGGTTGCAAAGGCATTTCCGTGACCGGTGGTTATGTTTCACGCGGCGATGGCACTGGCTCTAAAGGCAAGTACATCTTCGGCGACTGGAGCAAAGGCTTTGCTGAAAACGACGGCCAAATTTTCATCGGTACCAAAGGTTCTGATGGCAAATGGTCCATGGAAGTGGCTGATGTTGTAGTTCAAGGTGGAACTCCCAACGGCAAGATCCCTTACATCTTGGCTTTCGCCCAAGACAACAAAGGTGACGTCTATGCCTTGACTTCCGTCACCACTGGCCCCAATGGTTCGCAAGACACCATCTACAAAGTTGTTGCCAAATAATTTTGTAATCTAAGGTCGAAAACTGCCATCTGTGCGACATGGGTGGCAGTTTTTTTTTGCATATACTGATGTCATGAAAACTTCACATCCTCATTTCAAATTCCTGTGCCGCGCACCGCTGATGCTGTGTGTTTCAACCCTGCTGACCTTTGGCTCAGCAAGCACCTCCGTTTGGTCTCAAGAAGCTGCTGCCAAGGATGAACCTGTTCCCGTATTCACAGCCGCCATGATCAAAGACCCTGCCAATGTTGAATCAGGCAAACAGGTGTGGGATGGCCAATGCCGCCATTG
>JAIXYA010000280.1 GCA_027490485.1 Comamonadaceae bacterium | reverse complement strand
TTGGAACGTGCTCTGGTCATGGGCTCTGTGGCCCGTTTAGAGTTGATTTCGCAAGACAACATCAACCAAGAAAACATCATTGAAGCTGAAATTTCGGCAGCAGAATTCAGAGAAAAAAACTACCGAGAGGGGGAACTACTGGTTTTAACGCCTCGTCAAGCGCAGGTGTTTGTGGCAGAGTCTGCTCATCCCTGACAAATCAACCAAGGAGACTTTATGAAGATCGAAACCATTGCCGTTCATGCGGGTTACAAGCCCGACCCAGTTACCAAAGCGGTTGTACCGCCCATTTACCAAACCGTGGCCTACGCTTTTGACAGTGCCCAGCACGGTGCTGATTTGTTTGACCTCAAAGTGGCAGGCAACATCTACACCCGCATCATGACCCCCACGCAGTCAGTGTTGGAAGAGCGGGTAGCCGCGCTTGAGGGCGGCATCGCTGCGTTGGCCTTGGCGTCTGGTCAAGCCGCCATCACTTATGCCATTCAAACCATTGCCGAAGCCGGGGACAACATCGTGTCGTCCAGCGCTTTGTATGGCGGCACTTATAACCTGTTTGCCCATACCTTTCCGCAGTTCGGCATTGAAACCCGATTTGCCGACTACAAAAACCCTGCCAGTTTTGAACCCCTCATCGACGCCAAAACCAAAGCGGTCTATGTGGAGTCTTTGGGCAACCCGCAAGGCAACATCACTGATATCGCTGCCATTGCCGCCGTTGCCCACAAGCATGGTGTGCCGCTGATCGTGGACAACACCGTGCCCAGTCCTTACCTCTGGCGTCCCATCGAGCACGGTGCCGATATCGTGTTGCAGTCGCTCACCAAGTATTTGGGCGGACACGGCAACAGCATCGGCGGCGCCATCATCGACTCGGGCAAGTTCCCATGGGCCGAGCACAAAGCACGCTTCAAACGTTTGAATGAGCCTGATGTCAGTTATCACGGCGTGGTCTACACCGAAGCCTTGGGGCCAGCCGCTTTCATTGGTCGTGCGCGTGTCGTGCCTTTGCGCAACACAGGTGCTGCGATTTCGCCGTTCAATGCTTTCCTCATCTTGCAAGGCATTGAAACCCTTGCGCTGCGCATGGACCGCATCAGCGACAACGCATTGGCGGTGGCCCAGCATTTGAAAAAACACCCCAAGGTGAAATGGGTCAACTACGCGGGGCTGCCCGACCACCCCGACCATGCTTTGGTGAAAAAGTATTTACGCGATGGCAAGGCCTCGGGCTTGTTGACCTTTGGCGTGGACGGTGGCCGCGAAGGTGGAGCGCGTTTCCTTGATGCGCTGCAACTCTTCACCCGCTTGGTCAACATCGGGGACGTGCGCTCCTTGGCCACACACCCAGCATCCACCACCCACCGCCAACTCAACCCTGAAGAATTGGCCAAGTCGGGAGTCACGGAAGACACCGTGCGCTTGTGCGTGGGCATCGAACACATCGATGACTTGCGTGCAGACCTAGACCAGTCCTTGGCCGCTGTTTGAAGCTTCAACGCTTCATCCAACCGACACTGCGGTGTCGGTTTTTTTTCGCCATGACGGTTTTGGGTGTGTGGAAAGTTCATTGAATAAGCTCATGATTAAAAAACCTAAGCAAGAATTTGCATAAGCAACTGATTATTCAATCGTTCCCTTTTTTGCTTTAAAAAAACACAATTCCTTCATTGCAATGTCGCATTGAATTTGAAGGAACACCATGAATCGCCGCCTTGTTTTACAAGCCTTGTCGGCCACTGTGCTGGCAGGTGCATTGCACAGCAGTTTTGCCCAATCTCCCGTCACCTTGCTCAACGTGTCCTACGACCCAACCCGCGAGTTGTATCTGGAGTTCAACGCCGCTTTTGCCAAACACTGGAAAGCCACCAGCGGCCAAGATGTCACCATCAAGCAGTCACACGGTGGTTCTGGCAAGCAAGCGCGTTCCGTCATTGATGGCTTAGACGCGGATGTGGTGACCTTGGCTTTGGCGGGGGACGTGGATGCTTTGAACAAGCAAGCGCAACTCATTCCCCCCAATTGGCAAAAACGTTTGCCGCACAACTCGTCTCCTCACACCTCCACCATTGTGTTGGTGGTACGACAAGGCAACCCCAAAGGCATCAAGGATTGGGACGATTTGGTCAAGCCCGGCATTGGCGTAATCACCCCCAACCCCAAAACCTCGGGTGGTGCGCGATGGAATTATTTGGCGGCTTGGGAATTTGCCAAGCGCAAATACGGCAGTGAAGCCAAAGCCAAGGAGTTTGTGACCAAGCTGTTCGCCAATGTCCCTGTATTGGACTCGGGTGCAAGAGGTTCATCCGTGACCTTCGCGCAGCGCAACCAAGGCGATGTGTTCATCTCTTGGGAAAACGAGGCGTATTTGTTGGAAAAAGAATTTGGTTCCAAGGTGGACATCGTTTATCCGTCCATCAGCATCTTGGCTGAACCACCGGTGACCGTGGTGGACAAAAACGTGGACCGCAAAGGCACACGCAAAGTGGCTGAGGCCTATTTGCAATACCTCTACAGCGACGAAGGGCAAGAAATTGCAGGCAAAAACTTCTACCGCCCCATCAACGAAAAGATCAAAGCGAAGTATGAAAAGTCGTTGCCCAAATTACCGTTGTTCACCATAGAACAAGCTTTTGGTGGGTGGGACAAGGCTGCCAAAGACCATTTTTCTGACGGTGCGATCTATGACCAAATTTTTCAATCCATCAAACGTTGATCCATTTCTGAAGCCAGACGCTCTGCACAGCCCATCGCCAAGGTCAAACCTCTGGACCCCAATGCAGTCAGCACATACCAAGCAGGCAGTTTGACGGGGTCCAAGGCACGGGCGATAGGCATTCGGTTGATCGATGTACAGCGAACCCCAGACCAGCCTTGCAGTTGGTTTGGGGTTTGCCATTGGCTTTGAAGCGCTTGGGCGGCTTGGGGCAGCAGCTGTTGCAATTTGAGGAAGTTCTCCGAATGGTCTTGCACTGTCACTTCAGCCTGGGTTTGTCCTCGGTGAAACGTGGCACCGCTGTACCAAGCCAAGCCCTGTGGGGTGGGTACATGGCTGACAAAGCCGCCATAGCCATTCACTGCAAACGTTGGAAACGCTGGGGTTTGGGCTGCTTCTTGCAAGCCCCAGCTGATTTGACCTGCGACCGGCACCAAAGGCAGTTCAGGCGCATGGGGAAGGTCTGCCAAAAAATCGCTGGTGTGTGCGCCCACGGCCAGCACCACAGCGGGGTAGCCCAAGGCTTGAATCTCTGTGGCTTTCAGCGATTGCCCGCCTTGAAAGTGAATCGATGGGTGGTCAAGCATGGCCTGAATCAGTGACAGCGGTTTAATCCATGCGCCCTGGGCTTGCCACAGCTGTTCATCGGCACTGACCTGCTTCAAACCCGCTTGGGCCAATTGCAAGTCGGTGGGCGTTTGTACCCAGCCGTGCCACACGCTGTCCGACTCGGCCGGTGTCCATGTTTTTTTCTTGGTGTGGCCGTCCAGTCGACGCTCCAGCACGCCGCAGTCCAGCCAGTCGTGGCCCTTGACCAAATGCGCTTGTGCAAAAGAGCGAACTTTCAGCAGGCCTTCCCGTGTGAGCTTGGATAGGGGGTTGTCGTCCACCGACACATGGCAAGACAGAACGCCGATGGGAACCCCTGTAGCACCCCCAGCAGGTGCGTGGGCTTGCTCAGCAACATCGACTTGCCAGCCCTTGTCCGCCAAAGCACTGGCGATGGCGGCACCGGCAACACCTGCGCCCACCACCAAACAGTGGCGAGGAGCGCTCACGGATTAAGCCGCGGGTGGGGGAACGTAACCCTGCGCGGCGTCTGCACCGTCGCCAAAAAAGTGGTTTTCCATTTGACGGGCGAGGTATTGGCGAGCCCGCAAATCGGCCAAATTCAGGCGGTTTTCATTGACCAACATGGTTTGGTGTTTCAGCCATGCCGCCCAAGCGTCCTTGCTGACGTTTTCCCAAATGCGTTTGCCAAGGTCGCCAGGGTAGGGGGGGAAGTCCAGGCCTTCGGCCTCTTTTTCAAGCTTGATGCAGTGGACGGTGCGTGCCATGTTGTTCCTCTGAGGGGGTTCAATAAAAGGGTTGACTTTAGCAAGATTTGCCAAGGGGTTCTTTGAAAGCGCTAGACTGAGAACTTATTTATTTGTTAAACGCCATGCTGAAAAAGTTGCTGCTTGAATTGTCTCCTCGCCAAACGTGGGCCTTGGTGGCTTTGGCTTGTGCCGGTTTGCTGGGTTTTGGGTTGTATTTGCAGCATGTGGTGGGCTTGGAGCCTTGCCCCATGTGCATTGTTCAGCGCTATGCCATGACGGGCATGGGTTTGGTGGCGTTGCTGGCGGTGTTAAGGCCCAGCGGTTGGATGGGCAATACCCTGACCGCCTTGGGTGTAGCGATTGCTGCTGGCGGCGCCTTTGTCGCCGCACGGCAAAGTTGGTTGCAGTGGTACCCGCCTGAAACCCTCAGTTGCGGTAGAGACTTTTACGGCATGGTCGAGTCGTTTCCCTTGCAAAGGGCGATACCCATGATTTTTCGCGGTGGCGGCGACTGCACCAAAATCGACTGGACGTTTTTAGGCGGCTCTATCGCCAACTGGTCCTTCGTCGCGTTTGTGGCCATGGCCGTATGGCTGCTGTTTTTTGCATATTTGCGTTACACACAGCAAACTCAATCCCAATAACTGTCTTTGGACAGTTTTAGAAATGCGTTCACCGCATCGGTTTGCAAAAGGTCGAGTTTGTGGGTAATCCATCCGCAGGCAAACCAAGCGCTGGGTTGTGTGTCTCGAAGTAAGCTGAATTTTTCCAAAGCGGTGTAAAGATCATTCATGTCTCCAAGGATGTTTTGCACCTGCGACAAACCTTTTAAATAGACACTTAGCGCTTTTTCGGGCAGCAAAGCATCGGTAAATTGCATGGCGTACCTGAGTTTTTTCACCCGCTTGCGCAAGTCGTGTCGAGCTTGTATTTCAAGCGTTGCAAATTGAACGCCATCACGTACTATTTTTCGGTGCCATTTGTGAAGCTTGGTCAACAGCAGTTTTTTCACGCGTGGCGGCGTTGGACCTTCCTCTGCAGGGGGCAAGGGCAAGGGTAGGGGCGCAGTATTGACAAACTCGCACATGTCCAACAACCAAGATTGAAACAGCGGGTCTTTTGCAACCTCACTGGCATCGTCTGCCATAGCTTGCGTCTCAAACACCAAGGCCGGTTGCCCCGCAGCTTGCAAAGCAGGCAACAAATCATTGAACAGAACCTGATTGTCTCGTGAGCCACCCAAGCGGCTGAAGTGTTTTTTGAGTTCGAATCGTTGCGCCTCAGGCGGCAGGGTACACAAGCCGTTAAACACCGACCAAGCCGTGCGCATTCGTCGAATTCCCACACGCAATTGATGCACATGCTCTGTGGTGTCGAGGCGGTAGACCCCTTGGGTGTCAATCTCAGCCAGCACAGCTGCGTTGCGCACGATTTGGTCTAAACACTCGGCCATCACCACCCGCAAGGCTTGTCCAGCGCTCATGCCTGGCATCAGCTTCACCGCTTTGGCATTGCGTGGTGCCCAATAGGTTTCAATTTGCTGGGTCTTGGCGTTCTCAACCTCGCCATCGCCTTGTGTCTGTGCCAAGGCCGCTAACTTGAGGCCCATTTGCGCCAAAAGGTCGCCTCTTTCAGACTTGCTGCGAGCATCCATGACAAGGCCATGGTCGCGCTGCCATTTGCTAGCCATGGAAAACAGTGCGCCAATCTGTCCACGCTTGAGCTCAAACTCCACCTCGCGCAGCGGCAACTCCAGTTCCCCTGAACGGATAAATCCGGTGTCGTAAGCGATTTCAACGGTACCGGATGGGGTGCGGCTTTGGCGCATCAGGCGCAAGACCTGGACTTCATAAGTGACCGCTAGTGGGATACCCAGTTTGGCAATGATGGGCTCCGCTGGGGTGCCTGTGTAGACCGCCAAATCTAACGCTGGGCTAGGCCTGAGGTGGTTCAGTTCGATGCGGGTCAGCGTTGAATCGCCGCCCGATATTTTGAGAGTCTGAATCCATTGGTCATTTTCAAGTCGCAAGCGCAGAGCGACTTTTTGCCGCGCCAAGTGGCGCTGTGGCGTATCAAAATACATCGCTTGCAAATTGATGGTTTGAACCGCACCGCGCTTGAGTGCCTTTTCAAAAGAGGCGTAGCCAGTTTGGGGCACATGCAATTTCAACTCAGTTTCAAAATGTGAGTTCAATTTCAAATTAATCAACGAATTACCTCTTAATGTCTGCCCTGATGCTATGACACCTATTTCTTTACCCCCATAGCCAACTTGAACAATTCAGCTTCAATACTTTTCGCAGATTCACGCAAATGCGGATTGTGGCTTTCACTTCCTGCTCGCCCCATGTCCAGATCGGCTTGAAAACCGTCACGCTCAGGCCAAACGTGACTGAGCACATCAAACCCAGCTTCATCGATAACGATTCTTGCATTTTCAAGTAACCGCTCTGAACGCCCCACTTTCGAGAGCACCAGCACAACTTTGCTGCCCACCTTGCTGGACTTGGCGAGACGTCGTGCAAGCGTCAATGTGGGCCGCAAATCGTCCATGGAAGTGCCTGTGGGCAGGAACACCACATCGCTTTCTTGGCTCACATCAGTGGTCAGTTCATCGGCCAAGCCACGGGTATCAACCACCACCAAATCAAAATTTTCAACGGTTTTTCGTAGCTTCTTTAAACTTTTGAAGGCACGCGCTTCGATATCAGGCTCAATACCGTTGCGCAAGCGTGTAGCACTCCACTCAATGCAGGACAGCTGCTCGAGGTCAAAGTCACCCAGTAAAACGCGGCGTCCCTCATGCGCTGCTTTAACGGCCAATACCCGCGCAAGCGTACTTTTTCCAACGCCCCCTTTTTGACCCACAAACGATGCGATTTTCATAAGAGCCTCTTAAACCTTGTTTTAGTTGAGGCAATCTATTGAAATCAGTTGTGGCTGTCAAGAGAAACAGCGTTTTCGGGAGCTCCTGCACTGATCACTCTGCCGTGCTGACTTCAATGTCGTCGATATCACTGACATCCATCGCTGCCATTTCGGCATATTGTTGGCCATTGAGTTGGTGCTTGTAAGCGCGGTGGGCATGGAGATCGCAGCTCACTTGATCGTCATTGGCATAGGCTTCAGCCGCAATTTCATGGTGTTTGGCTGCTTGGGTCAGGTGGTAGGCCGCCATGCGGTGGCACTCATCAGGCGTTTCAAACTCTTCTTGATATTCATCAACCAATTGCGCAAATTCTTCTGGCTTTGTGGCTTCCATGTGATGACTCCTTGGATGGGTTGAGTTAACTGACCCATGGAGTTTTAGTTCATCTGTGTGAAGACTTAATGACGAGGCTTGGGGTTGAGTTAAGTCAGTTTTTTAACCAAGACCACACTTCTACGGTCGAGGTTGTACTTGCGCTGCCGCGCTTCGGGCAACCAATCGATAGGCGCTTGCACAAAGCCGCGTTTTAAAAACCAATGCATGGTGCGGGTGGTCAGCACAAAAATACTTTCCAGTCCTTTGCTGCGTGCGCGTTGTTCTATGCGGCGCAAGATTTTTTCACCGTCACCCTGGCCTTGCGAGTGGGGTGACACAGTGAGGGCGGCCATTTCACCCGTGCGGTTCTCGGGGTAGGCGTACAGGGCTGCGCAGCCAAAAATCACACCATCGTGTTCGATGACGGTGTACTCGGCAATATCGCGTTCCATTTCTGTGCGCTCTCTGCGCACCAAGGTGCCATCATTCTCAAACGGCTCGATGAGTTGCAGCACACCGCCTAAATCATCAGAGGTAGCTTCACGCAAGCTCTCAAGCCGCTCGTCGACCACCATGGTGCCAATGCCGTCATGGACATAAATTTCCAGCAGCAACACGCCATCGACCGCAAAAGGCAGGATATGGCTGCGCTCGACGCCCGATTTGCACGCCTTCACGCAGTGCTGAAGGTAAAAGCCGATGTCGGTGGGTTGGGTGGCCATGGGTAATCTTGCCAAGAGTTTTTCGGCCTCGTCCAAAGGCATTTCCGTGTCGATGGGGTTGTCTTCACCTGCAGGCTCTGTGGGCTTGCTGCGAATGCCAGCAACTTCGGTCACGAAAATCAATTTGTCTGCCCTGAGCGCTGTAGCCACCGAGGTGGCGACTTCTTCCATGGTCAGGTTGAAGGCCTCGCCAGTGGGTGAAAAACCAAAGGGCGACAACAACACCATGGAGCCTAGGTTCAAGATTTGCATAATGCCCGCCACGTCCACCTTGCGTACCAAGCCTGAGTGCTGAAAGTCGACACCGTCGAGGATGCCTACGGGTTTAGCGGTGATGAAGTTACCCGAGATGACGCGAATGGTGGCACCTGCCATGGGTGTGTTGGGCAGACCTTGGCTGAAAGCGGCTTCAATTTCATAGCGCAGTTGACCGGCGGCTTCTTGGGCGCAGTCCAGCGCCACGCTGTCGGTGATGCGCATGCCATGCGAGTACTTGGGCGCATGGCCTTTGGCCAGCAACT
>JAIXYA010000164.1 GCA_027490485.1 Comamonadaceae bacterium | reverse complement strand
CACCAGCTTGCCATTGGTAGGTGATGTTGGTCACGCCACCATCGGCATCGGTGATTGCGCCTGCTGTCAGCGTTTGGCCTTGCGTGACTGTGCCGGTGATGCTGAGACTGCCCGCATCGTCAATGTTGGTCACCGCGCTGGTCGCTGTCGAGATTGCGCTCTTGCCCGAGCCCTGGTTGTCCGTGTAACTGGCCACCACCGTGATGGCTTTGCCCACGTCGGCTTGTGTCAGCGTGTAGGTGCTGGCGGTGCCGTTGGCCGCTACGTTGATGCCGTCAGCTTTCCACTGATAAGTGATGCTGGATACGCCGCCATCTGGGTCGGTGATCGTGCCCGCGGTGAGCACTTGCCCTTGTGTGGCCGTGCCGGTAATGCTCAGACTGCCTGCATCGTCCACGTTGACCACTGGACTGTTCACCTGGAATGCGACGTTGTAACCAGCAAGGGTATCGGGCACTATTTCGTTGTAGCCCTCACTGACGTTGACCGCATAGTGCTGACTGGTGCTGCCTACTGTTGAGGCCAAGTAATTGTTATTGGCCCAGCCTATGTTGGTCAGATTGGCCGTGTTCGTGATACTTCCAAACGCGTTCCTCACCGTGCTGGTCCCGTTCAGGTAATCCCAAATGGCAAAGTAATCGTTGTACGTGGCATTGGAGTTGGTGGTCGTGGACGATCCCGCTGTGGCACTGCTCCATGCCGTACCTGCGCCAAATGCACCGCTGGCTTCCGAGCTGCCACGCGTGGGCAACAGCAAGGTCATCCCATTGACGGTGAACGTCCGGTTGGTATCGGTCACTACGTTGCCGACGTTGTTGTTGAACATGGCGGTTTCCAACTCATTCATGTTCATGGTGTCGTTGGCCGAACCATCGCCGTTTTTGTCCCAGTAGTAGTACCAGTTGCCTTCGACCTGGATACCGCCGATCAATTGGCCCATGCCACTGCCCAAGCTCAGTGTGCCACCGACTCTGCGGGCATCTGCTTGTGCGGTGACTGTTTTATTTGACCCCTGGTTGTCTGTGTAGGTGGCGACAACCGAGACGACTTTGCCCACCTCTGACTGTGTCAGCGTGTAGGTGCTGCCAGTGGCACCGGTAATGTTGGTGCCATCGGCCCGCCACTGGTAGGTGATGCCGGTCACGCCGCCGTCTGGATCGGTGATCGCGCCTGCAGTCAGCGTCTGGCCTTGCGTGACTGTGCCGGTGATGGCGGCCATGCTGCCGGCTTGATCAATAGAAGCTATCACAGCGCTGGTCGCTGCCGAGGTCACGGTCTTGTTCGGACCCTGGGCGTCGGTGTAGGTGGCCACCACCGTGATGACTTTGCCCACTTCGGACTGCGTCAGCGTGTAGGTGCTGCTGGTCGCGCCGCTGATGTTGGTGTCGTCAGCGCGCCACTGGTAGGTGATGCCCGTCACGCCACCGTCGGCGTCGGTGATGGCGCCTGCGGTGAGCACCTGGCCTTGGGTGGCGGTGCCGGTGATGGCGGCGATGGTGCCCGCATCATCGATATTGCCTACAGCGCTGGTAGCTGCTGAAGTGGCGCTCTTGCCCGCACCGTGGTTGTCCGTGTAGCTGGCCACCACGGTGATGGCTTTGCCCACTTCGGACTGCGTCAGCGTGTAGGTGCTGCTGGTCGCGCCGCTGATGTTGGAGCCATCAGCGCGCCACTGGTAGGTGATGCCCGTCACGCCGCCGTCGGCGTCGGTGACCGTGCCTGCGGTGAGCACCTGGCCTTGGGTGGCGGTGCCTGTGATGTTCGCGATGGTGCCTGCGTCGTCAATATTGCCTACAGCGCTGGTGGCTGCTGAAGTGGCGCTCTTGCCCGCGCCATGGGCATCGGTGTAACTGGCCACCACCGTGATGGCTTGACCCACTTGCGCTTGTGTGAGGGTGAAGGTGCTGCTGGTCGCGCCGCTGATGTTCACGCCTGCGGCCCTCCACTGGTAGGTGATGCCCGTCACGCCACCGTCGGCGTCGGTGAGCGCTGCGGTCAGCGTCTGGCCTTGTGTGGCTGTGCCGGTGATGCTGAGACTGCCTGCATCGTCCACGTTGACTACTCGGCCAGTGCTGTTCACCTGGAATGCGACGTTGTAACCAGAGGTAGAGTCGGGTAGATGTTCGTTGTAACCCACCCCGGGGTTGATCGTATAGTGCCTATCGCCACTGGTGCCTGGCGATGCGGACCAGTAATCACCCGCAGCCCAGCCTATGCTGGTCAGGTCGGCCGTTGCAGTGCCGCCTGATGCCGTGCTGGTGCCATTCAGATAATCCCAAATCGCAAAGTAATCGCTGTAGGTGGTGTTGGAATTGGGGGTAGTGTTTGCACCCGGTGTGTCTTTGCTCCACGCCGTGCCTGAGCCAAATGCAGTACTTTCCACCGAGCTGCCACGCGTGGGCAACGACAAGGACAGGCCATTGACGGTGAACGTCCGGTTGCTGTCTGTCGCCACGTTGCCAACGTTGTTGTTGAACATGGCGGTTTCCAGCGCATTCATGTTCATCTTGTCACCTTCACTCGCACCACCACTACCGTCTTTGTCCCAGTAGTAGTACCAGTTGCCTTCGACCTGGATACCGCCGATCAATTGGCCCATGCCACTGCCCAAGCTCAGTGTGCCCTCGACTCTGCGGGCATCTGCTTGCGCGGTGACTGTTTTATTTGACCCCTGGTTGTCTGTGTAGGTGGCGACAACCGAGACGACTTTGCCCACCTCTGACTGT
>JAIXYA010000060.1 GCA_027490485.1 Comamonadaceae bacterium | reverse complement strand
TGAATCAGCCCTGCGTACAGGGTGGTGTTGGCCAAGACTTTTTTGACATAGTCGCGGGTCTCGCTAAAGGGTATGCATTCAGCCCAAGCTGCACCCTCCATCTCAGGGCCGTTGCGCCAACGCTTAGGACGACTGGGACCTGCGTTGTAGGCAGCAGCGGCCATGGGCATAGAGCCCTGAAAATTATCTAAGACCAATTTAAGGTAATACGTTCCAATCGCAATATTGGTTTTGCGCTGCTGCAGTTGTTCAGGGCGAAAATTTTTCATACCCATTCGCTTGGCCGTCCATTTGGCGGTGGCAGGCATGACCTGCATCAAGCCAGACGCACCCACGCTGGACCTCGCATCCAAAATGAATCGGCTTTCTTGCCGTATCAAACCATACACATACGCCGAGTTCAGACCAATGCTGTTGGCAGCTTCCACAACCTCTTCTTTGAAAGGCATGGGGTAGCGTTGCACTACATCCATTTGGACGCTGCGCTCACTGGTGTTGATGCACCTGTCCCATATCGCTTGGTCACACGCCAATTGGGCTGCCGCCAGTCGCTCACGTTCATTCAGGCGGCCGCGTTGCCCCGCACTGTCAACCAGTCCTGTGGCGTAATTCCACTCACGAACACCGTCTTGTCGCAAACCAATTTTGATGGCGTACAAAGCGCGTTGCAACAAGGGGTTGGCCTTAGCTGCCGCTGTTTCTTGCGGCTGAGGCGGGAGTGGGCGGGTCGGGATGACTATTTTTTTTCCAAGCTCTTCACTCGCCAACTGTTCATAAAAACCTTGCGGTCCAGCGATGCTTTGCAAAGCGTTCAAAGCTTGTCCTGTGGGTGGTGAACCAACTGATTGCTGAGCCATCAAGGCACGCGCTCGCCAATACACCCAGGCGGGATCTTTTTGGGCGGCAGGACTCATGGCGTCTACCGCAGATTGAATCGCAGACCATGCAGGTGTTTTGCCGGCCCGCAATGCTGCTCGCACTTTCCATGCCAGCATGTCATCGCTCAAATTGGCAGGGCTTGCATTGGCAAAGTAGGCAAATGCTTTGTCGTCCAATTGCTGCGCAGCCTGTTTGGCAATCACACCCCAGACCCATTGCTTTTGTTCGCTGCTTAAAGATGTTGCTGATTTACTTTGCAGCAACTTGATGGCGTTCTCGTGGTCTGCGGTGCCTGCTTTGATCAATGCCAAGGTCATCCACTCGGAAGACTCTGCCCCCATATTGGAAGCACGCTGTGAAAAAAACCTGCCACCGTTGGCAAAGAGTTCATCCACCACAGCCATATTGTGGTCAGAGACCAATTTCAAAGCATCTCTGGCGGGTACTTTGCGGTTGCTCTCAACCGATAGCCGAGCTTTGAGCCAAACATCTTCAGGGTTGAATTTATGCTGCTTCAGCAGTTGAGACACCGAATAAGTACAACCTTCATCGGACTGCCTGAGGCTCAACCAAGTGCGGCGAATATCTCCAATAGGAGAAGTGCCTGCATTGAGGTCCTTTTGTTGAACTTCAAGGAGTTTCGCGTAGCACTCGATTTCCTTGTCGTCATGCATTCGGTAGAGGGCATATTCACGTTCAAATTGCGTCCATTCGCGTCGCTCGCCAAGCAGCAGCAACCAATCGTTGCGCATTCTGTCTTCTTGGTAGGTGCCAGCATAGCGCTGAAGAAAACTTTTGATTTCATTGTCAGAGGCATCGCCCAAACGAACGCGTAATTCCCAAAAGGCTGCCCATGGCTCGAGTACATGCCCTTTGGCTTGGGGCAACAGTGCGGCCAGTTTTTTGCGATCGCCTTTTTGAAAGGCTTGGGACATATCGAGGATCACCGCATCAGCAGCATCGGCTGGTCTGGTGGTCTGTGCAGGTTTGGCAGGGGCTTTCTGTTTATTGGCTGCGTTTGCTGTTGTCATGCAAGTCATAAAGATGATGCAACAGGCATTTCGAACAAATAATGGGAGCATGACACAATCAATCAACTAACAGGATGGTTGGATTCTCCCATGGACAAAAAAGCCCTGCGCCAAGAACTGATTCAAACAAGACTGCATATGCCAGACAGAGCGCGCCGTGCGGACCTGTTGCAAAGAGTTATGCGCATTTGGTTGTTTGATCAACCGTACACGGTCATTGGCGCTTATTGGCCTATCAAGGGAGAGTTTGACCCCTTGCCTGCATTGCACAGATGGAAAGAAGATGGGGAGTTGCTAGACCATCCGGTTCGAAGACGCATTGGTTTGCCCGTCATGGACAAGCTTACTAAAACTCTAACCTTCCATTCGTGGTACCCAGGTTGTGCCATGGAAGAAGATGCCTACAACATCCCCAAACCCAAGGACACAGAAATCATCCAACCCACCTTGCTGTTTGTGCCATGTGTGGGCTATGGGCCTGGTGGATACCGTTTGGGTTATGGCGGTGGTTTTTACGATCGAACCTTGAATCAAATCGACCCTAAACCCTACACCGTCGGTCTGGGTTTTACCCATGGTTTTTTACCTGACTTCGTTCCTGAGTCGCATGATGTACCGCTGGACGCTTTGCTGAATGAAAACGGCGTGGTGTGGTCAACGTCTTAAGGGTGTTGGATGGCGCGACCTAAATCTGCAACCCATGACCTCAAGCGAGAAGAAATTTTGGAGGTGGCCGCAAGCTGTTTTGCGGCCTCGTCCTACCCTTCAGCCAGCATGAACGATTTGGCCAATGCTTTGGGCACATCCAAAGCGCGGCTCTACCATTACTACGACAGCAAGCAGGCCATACTTTTCGATTTGCTTGATCGCTACACACTGCTTTTGCTGGAATTGGTGGCAGAGGTTCAAGCCCAAGGTGTTCAATCCAAACGTAGCCCCCAAGAGACGGTTCACAGCGTGGTCAAACGTTTTTTGCAAACCTACGAAAGCTCTGCAACCCGACATATTGCTTTGTTGCACAGCACCCAGTTTCTCAGTGAAGCACAGCGTGGCTTGGTGGTGGAGCGTCAGCGTCAAGTGGTCAGCGCCTTGGGCGATATGTTGAGTAAAGCCTACCCAAGTCGTGTTCATGCGCAAAATAAAATACCTCTGACCATGATGCTGTTTGGCATGATCAACTGGACCTTCACCTGGCTCAGGCCCCAAGGGCCACTCAGTTACGATGCGTTTGCACAAGAGGTCATTGCCACCTTAGAAACCGGTTTTCATTCAAGCACAAGCTAAGTTCGAGGAAAAACATGTCTAAAGCATTTGCCAGTCAAAGTGATTTGACCGATAAACACATCAGCTTCACCCAACTCAGCCCGCACTGCTGGGCCTATACCGCAGAGGGCGACCCCAATTCCGGCGTCATCATTGGCGACAAATACATTTTGGTGAGCGACGCTACAGCCACGCCTTTGATGGCCAAAGACCTGATCGCCAAGATCCGCACTGTGAGCGATAAGCCCATCAAATATGTGTTGCTAACCCACTACCACGCTGTGCGTGTGCTGGGCGCCAGTGCGTATGCGGCTGAAGGCGCAACAGAGGTGATCGCCAGCAAAGGCACTTACGACCTGATCGTCGAACGCGGTGCCCAAGACATGCAAAGCGAGATGGACCGCTTTCCCCGTTTGTTTCGGGGTGCCGACAGTGTGCCAGGCCTGACCTGGCCGACCATGGTGATTGGCGATGGAAAGCCCGGACGACAGGGCAGTTTGCGTATCGATTTGGGTGGTGTTTACGTCGATATTTGGCATCCAGGCGCAGGCCATACACGTGGTGACACCATTGCATGGGTTGACGCTGAAAAGGTGTTGTTCAGTGGTGACTTGGTGGAGTATCTGGCCGGTGTTTACACGGGGGACGCACACTTGGCCGAGTGGCCTGCCACCTTGGAAGCTTTGCGGGCATTGCAGGCTGAGGCCATTGTGCCGGGCCGTGGTGAAGCCATGCGTGGTACCGCAGATGTGAACAAAGCCTTGGACTACACCAAGCTATGGGTAGAGACCTTGTTCAAATGCGGTCAAGAGGCAGTGGCGCAAAACATGGATTTAAAAGCAGCCATGGCCCATACCCGCCAACACATGGACCCCGTGTTTGGCCAAGTGTTTATTTACGAACACTGTTTACCGTTTGATGTGAGCCGTGCTTTTGATGAGGCCAGTGGCATACAGCACCCACGTATATGGACGGCTGAGCGGGATAAGCAAATGTGGGCTGCGCTACAAGCTTGATTGAACTAGCCCCTAGGTTGGGGGGCTCTCCCCAACCGCGATTTGCGTTTCATTGGCTTGGGTTGTTACCCAATCGCAAAAGGCTTTGACTTGCTCACTGGGAGCTTGGTTGTGGTTGACCAGCAACCAATACGCCATGGGTGAGTCGTTACGTGCATCGGGCAGCACTTCAATCAAATCGCCGCAGGCCAAGCTTTCGGCGATCAAGGGTTGGCGTGCCAGCACAATGCCTTGTCCATTCAAAGCAGCTTGGACCATTTGGTGGGCATAGTTGAAATGCAGCCAACGAATCGGCTGCAGACTTTGCAGACCTTGTGCGTTGAGCCAATGTCGCCACGTCAACCAGTCGAGATGCGGTGAATGGGGCTCACTGGGTTCAATCAGTGTGAAGCGCGCCAAGTCAGCAGCCGATTGAATGCCGCCCTCTTGTTTCAAAAGCAATGGACTGGCAACGGCGACCAGCTGGTCACCAAACAAACGAACCGCACCGCTTGGCATACGAGATGCTGTGCCGTAGCGAATTGCAATATCGATGTCGGACGCACTGAGGTCCACAGGTTTGTCACTGGCGTCAATGCGAATGTCAATTTCAGGATGAAGGTTTTGAAAACTGGCCAAGCGCGGAATCAGCCACATCGACGCAAACGAAGCAAAAGTGGTGACGGCAATCGATTTGCGCAAAACCGAATGACGTATTTGCTGCACCGTTAGGTCCAATTGATTGAGCAAGCCTGAGACGGTTCGAAACAAAACCACACCGGCCTCGGTCAACTCCACCGATCGGGTATGACGCAAAAACAAAACCATGCCCAACTCGTCTTCGAGCGATTGGATTTGTCTGCTAACCGCAGATTGGCTGAGCGCCAATTCATCCGCAGCAGCACGGAAGTTCAGCAAACGTGCCGTGACTTCAAAGCAACGCAAATAACCGACGGACAGGGGGCGGGTGCGCAAATAGGACATGGCGCAAGCTTAACCCGCTGGCCAACAAACAGGGTTGCGTTGAGCGCATCAATCACTTGTCAAATCCTCATTGGACAAGTCAAAGAGGCTCGCGCATCATTGAGCCCAATCGCCAACATCCCAAGGGGAAAGTCAGATGGAAACCCTTCACCGTAACTTGTCATTGGTCACTTCTGCCACATCGTTTCAAGCTCAGACTGCGCACACGCTTGAGGTTGCCCATGGACGTGCTTGGGTGACCGTGGTAGGTCAGCTAGACCAAGCCAACCCCGATATATTTTTGACGGAGGGGCAAGCCATTCAGGCCGCTGCTGACCAGCATGTGGTGGTGGAGCCATGGCCACGCTTCCCCGGCGATGAACTGAGCGTGCAATGGGTGGAACCTAAAAAATGATTCAAGAGGGTTTGACTTTGGCCAAGGCCCGCACATCAGCTTCATAAGCCTTGAGAGTTTTCACTGCAAATTCTCTTTGGGCGGTGCTGGCGGTGTTGTGCAGCTGTGCGGCCGCTTCGCAGTTGATGTTTTTTCGCATCTCGGCGTATTCACGGTAAACCTCATCGGGTGACTGCAACAAGCTGCGGTTCAAGAGGGCAATGCTCTCTTGTTGTGCTGCTGCCAGGCCTTGTTGTGATTTGGCGATGCGGTCCAAGGTACTGACCGTGTCTTGCTGACGCCGCAGGCGTTCGCCCCAGCTCTTAGCCAAGTCAAACTGGGACTCTTTGGCCATTTGCTTGACCAAAGCTTTTTGCTTTTTATCCAAGCGGTCATACAAACGCTCTGCGTTTTCTATGCCCT
>JAIXYA010000259.1 GCA_027490485.1 Comamonadaceae bacterium | reverse complement strand
GTGGTTAATCAAGGCATTTTGGGTGGTGTAACGCACCAAACCTTTGTCGTAGCCCATTTTGTCCATCACGCCATCACAGACATCGGCACACGCACCACAGCCAATGCATTCGTATTGCAAACCTTGGCGTATATCGATACCCGTGGGACACACTTGCACACACAAGCTGCAATCCACACACGAACCCAGCCCCGACTCGATCGGTACGACTTGCCGCGAGCGAGCGCCGCGAGGTTCACCCCGTTCGTTGTCATAGGTGACGATCAAGGTGTCATGGTCAAACATGGCGCTTTGAAAACGTGCATAGGGACACATGTATTTGCAGACCTGCTCACGCATGAACCCCGCATTGCCATAGGTGGCAAAACCATAAAAGAACACCCAAAAGACTTCCCACGAACCCATGCGTGTCTGTAAGAACTCCATGCCTAGGCTATGGATGGGGGTGAAATACCCCACGAAGGTGAATCCCGTCCAAATGGACAGGCTCAACCAAAGGACATGTTTATAGGTTTTCTTGACCAACTTCTCAAGTGAAAATTGGCTGTCATCCAAGTGCATACGGGCACCACGATCGCCTTCGACTTTGCGCTCTATCCACATGAATATTTCGCTGTACACCGTTTGCGGACAGGCGTAGCCACACCACAATCGACCTGCTACCGCTGTGAACAAGAAGAGCGACAACGCCGCCACGATCAGCATACCTGTCAGGTAAATAAAGTCTTGGGGATACAGCACCAAACCAAACACATAAAAGCGTCTGGTTTGCAAGTCAAACAGTACGGCTTGGCGTTGCCCCCATTCCAACCAAGGCAAACCATAAAAGATCAGCTGTGTGAAAAAAACACCCGCCCATCGCCAATAGGCGAACACCCCGTGTACAGAGCGCGGGTATATCTTGGGCGTTGATGCGTATAAAAATTCAGGGCTTGCTTGTGGCATTTTGATGGTGAGAGAGCGACCAGACGTAAGCTGTCAGCGCATGAATTTGTGAGGATGTCAGACGGTCATTCTGGGCGGGCATTTGGTTGACTTTGCCGTTTTGAACCATTGACACAATCGCAGCCTCACCCCAACCATGCAGCCAGGTTTTATCTGTCAAGTTAGGTGCGCCCATGGTTTGGTTGCCTTTGCCGTCGATGCCGTGACAAGAGGCACATACGCCAAACTTGGGTTTGCCCAACCCAGCTTTCAAGGAATCGTGCGGACTTCCAGACAGACTCAACACATAGTGGGCAAGATTTTGAATGTCCTCAGCCTTGCCCACCGCCGCGGCCAAGGGCGGCATCTGACCTAAACGACCCAAGGTGATGCTCTCCTTGATTTTTTCTGGCGTGCCGCCGTACAACCAATCGCCATCGGTCAGATTGGGAAAGCCTTTGGAACCACGTCCATCTGAGCCATGGCACTGTGCGCAGTTGTTCATGAACAAATGCTCTCCGATGGCATGGCCTTCATCATTGAAAGCCAATTCTTCAGTAGGCATGGCATCAAAACGCTGATACAGAGAAGCCAGTTGTGCGTTGGTTTGTGCAATCTCGGTGTCGTACTCTGCTTTAGAAGACCACCCCAAGCTGCCCTTGTAGGCTCCAAGTCCTGGGTAAAGCCACAAATAGCTCAACCCAAAAATAATGGTGATGACAAACATACCCACCCACCACATGGGCAAGGGATTGTTCATTTCACGCAAATCCTCGTCCCAAACATGGCCTGTGGTGTTGTCAGCGTATGCACTGCTTTTCTTGCGTGCTGTGACCCATAACAACAACAAACACGCCAGAATGCCAACCAAGCTGATAACGGCGATATAGCTCGACCAAAATGATCCTGTGAAGTCACTCATGGCAATCCTTATTCATCCAAAAAAGGTAACTGGGCAGCTTCATCGAAGCGCTTGGTTTTTTTACGGTCCCAAACCCACAGCACAATGCCCAGAAAACAGACAAAGCCCACCACGGTGGTGGCAATGCGTAACAACGTGATATCCATCGTCTTTCCTTACTTCAATGCACGGCCAAGGCCTTGCAAATAAGCTGTCAAGGCTTGCAACTCGGTTTTGCCACGCACCGCTTCAGCTGCACCAGCAATGTCTTGATCGGTGTAAGGCACACCCACCACGCGCAAAGCTTTCAGGTGATTAGGTAATGCATCTGCGTCGACCATGTCTTTTTCGAGCCAAGGGTAAGCAGGCATATTCGATTCAGGTACCAAGTCACGTGGGTTGACCAAGTGAATGTGGTGCCAGTCGTCGCTGTACTTTCCCCCTACCCTGTGCAAATCGGGGCCTGTACGTTTGCTGCCCCACTGAAAGGGGTGGTCATACACGAATTCACCTGCCACAGAGTAGTGTCCATAGCGCAAGGTTTCCGAACGGAAGGGGCGAATCATTTGCGAGTGGCAGTTGTAGCAACCCTCACGCACATAAACATCTCGCCCAGCCAATTCCAACGCAGGCAAAGGTTTGATGCCTTCCAAGGGTTGGGTGGTGGAACTTTGAAAAAAGAGTGGCACGATTTCCACCAAGCCACCAAATGCGATGACCAGCACAATCAGCACCACCATCAAAAAGCTGTGGGTTTCAATTTTTTCGTGGCTAAAGCCTTGGGGTTTTTGATCAGACATGCTTGACTCCTTAGGCGTGAGCTACAACAGCTGGTACGGGAATGGCGATGACCTTGCCTTTTAACGCAGTCATCATCACGTTCCACAACATCACCAGCATTCCAAAGAAATACAACGCGCCCCCCACAACCCGCACAACATAGTAGGGATAGGTGGCTTTGACACTTTCCACAAAGGTGTAGGTCAGAGTGCCGTCTTCATTGATAGAACGCCACATCAGGCCTTGCATCACGCCGGCAATCCACATGGCGCTGATGTACAGAACAATGCCAATGGTGGCTGTCCAAAAATGCAGTTCAATGGCAGGTACGCTGTGCATTTTTTTCTGGCCGAATAAGCGAGGCACCAAGAAGTAAACCGCACCCATGGACACCAAGCCCACCCAACCCAAGGCACCCGAGTGGACATGGCCTACCGTCCAATCGGTGTAATGCGATAAGGCATTGACGGTCTTGATTGACATCATGGGACCTTCGAAGGTGCTCATGCCGTAAAAAGACAAGGACACGATCATGAAGCGCAACACGGGGTCGTCGCGCAATTTGTACCAAGCACCCGACAAGGTCATGATGCCGTTGATCATGCCGCCCCAACTGGGCGCCAACAAGATAAGCGAGAAGACCATGCCCAATGACTGCGTCCAGTCAGGCAAGGCGGTGTAATGCAAATGATGGGGGCCCGCCCACATATAGGTGAAGATCAAAGCCCAGAAGTGAACAATCGACAAGCGGTAGGAGTACACAGGACGTTCGGCTTGTTTGGGGATGAAGTAATACATCATTCCCAAGAAACCCGCTGTGAGGAAAAAGCCCACCGCGTTATGGCCGTACCACCACTGCACCATCGCGTCTTGCACACCCGCATACGCTGAATACGACTTCATCCAACCTGCAGGCACCGCTGCGCTGTTGACCAAATGCAGCACCGCCACGGTCAGAATAAATGCACCATAAAACCAGTTGGCCACGTAGATATGGCTGACTTTGCGTTTGACGATAGTGCCAAAAAAAACAATGGCGTAGGACACCCAGACCAAGGTGATCAAAATATCAATTGGCCATTCCAGTTCGGCATATTCTTTGCCGCTGGTGTAACCCAATGGCAAGCTGATGGCCGCTGCAACGATGACCGCTTGCCAACCCCAAAACGTGAACGCCGCTAACCTAGGTGCAAACAAGCGGGTTTGGCCGGTGCGCTGCACCACGTAGTAACTGGTGGCAAACAAAGCACAGCCGCCAAACGCAAAAATCACTGCATTGGTGTGCAAAGGCCTGAGGCGACCGTAACTCAGCCATGAAATGCCAAAGTTCAATTCAGGCCAAGCCAGTTGGGCAGCAATGATCAAACCTACCAACATGCCAACCACACCCCAGATCACCGTCATCAAGGTGAACTGACGTACAACCGTATCGCTGTAAGTACTTTCAGTGATGGAATTCATGGATTACCTTTCTGCTTTCAATTCATTCATGGCGCAGGATGCGTTCACCCTCACCCTCAAGTTGCTCAAACTGTCCTTTGTCGATGGCCCACCACAGGCCAATCAAAATCAGCAACACCAAAACAACGGACAAAGGGATGAGTAAAAACAAAATTTCCATCTCAAACTCTCGCGGTCTTCACGGACCAGCGCAAAGGTTGGGCCAGTTGCAGCGAATACGCCACCACCACCACCGAACTGAGTGCCATGCCTAAGCCGGCAAGCCAAGGCGGCAAGTAACCCATGAAGGCCAGAGGCACGCACACCGCGTTGTAAAGACCGGCCCAAACCAAGTTGTGCATCACCACGGTACGGGTACGTTTGGCCAATGCAAGGGTTTGGGCAATAGCTAGTAAGTGCTGCCCTTGCACGACGACATCGGAGCGGGCACGGGCCAAAGGCACCGCATCGCCAAATGCGAAAGACACATGCGCACCTGCAAGCACCGGCATATCGTTGAAGCCATCGCCCACCATGGCGACACGCCGACCCAATGCCTGCAAAGCCTTGACGCGGTGGAGTTTTTCTTGGGGCTGGCATTGCGCCATGAAGTGACCTTCAGGCAATTGCAAACGTTGGGCGATGGCTTTGACAGCGGTGACTTTGTCGCCAGACATCAAAAAAACTTCCAATCCTTGTGCTTGCAAAGCTTGTATGGTTTCTAAAGCCTCAGGGCGCAGTTCCTCGCGAAAAGCAAAAGAAGCTAACCAGCCTTGGTTGCTGCACAAATGCACTTGGGCGTTTTGTACGGCCAAGGGGGGAACATTGCATTGGTCAGACCAGCTTTGACAAAAGACAAGTGAACCCAAGCGCAAGGACTGGGCTTGTTGTTGGTCATCGGTATTGAGCCAATTGGCAGACAAGCCCTGCCCCATGGTCTCTTTCACACCGCTCAGCCCCTGCACAAAAGGCGTGTCTTTGAGCAGCTGAACCACGGCGCGTGAATAAGGGTGCCAAGAATGTTGTGCCATGCTGGCTGCCAAGGCTACAAGGTGGCGACTAGCGGTGCTACCCAGATCGTTAGAACTCATCACACCTTCAGCGGTGTACAAGGCTTGCAACTCAAGGCGGTCACTGGTCAAGGTGCCGGTTTTGTCAAACACCACGGTGTCGACCTGCGCCAAGGTCTCCAGTGTTTGAACATCGCGCAACAACACGCCTTGTCTGGCCAAAGTGCCTGCCGCCGACAACATGGCCGCAGGGGTGGCCAAGGTCAAAGCACACGGACAGG
>JAIXYA010000068.1 GCA_027490485.1 Comamonadaceae bacterium | reverse complement strand
TCCTCCAACTTGGTGGTGAAGTAAAGCGCTCTTGCCAACTCAGGCGCCTCAAAGATATAGACACTCTCGGCTTTGGCAAGCTCTTTGATGCGTTGCGCCAATTCATCGGTGCCCTTGGCGATCAGGGTGGGAGCGCCATCCGAGTTGGGGTCGTAACTCAAAGCAACTGCAAAGTGTTGGGGGTTAGTGATGACCACATCAGCATCCTTGACCCTGTCCAACATGCGACCGTTCGCCATTTCGCGTTGACGTCTGCGAATTGTGGCTTTGACCTCAGGACGACCTTCAGAGTTCTTCATCTCATCCTTGATCTCTTGGCGGGTCATCTTGAGTTTTTTATGGACTTGGTATTGCTGCAACGGGACATCGAGCAAGGCAATCAGCACCAAGCCCATGCTCATCCAAAAACACGCGTCCAAAATCATGGTGCCCGCATGCTTGACAGCGGTTCCCAGGTCCAAACGGTTAAGGGTGACCAAATCGTCAATGTTGTTGGACACCGCGTTCCACAAAATCAAACTGATCAGCCCGAATTTCAAAATTGACTTAACCAACTCAATCAAAGCCTTGGTGCCAAACATTCGCGCCAAGCCAGACATCGGGTTGAGTTTGCTGAATTTAGGCGCCAGCATGCCCATGGAAAACACCAAACCACCACTCAGCACAGTCGACACAATCCCTACAAAGGCCAGCAAAACCATGATGGGCAAAATCAAGATATAGCCGTCAATCACCGATTGGAAAAAAATACCAGGTAAAAGCTCGGCCTTGTCCATCACCTTGCGGTCAAACTGCAACTGGTTTGTAAACAAAGCGCCCAAACGGCTGAACATATAACCGCCAGCCAGATAGAAAAACAAAGTGGCAGTCATCAAAAGCGCAGCCGTTGACAATTCCACTGAACGGGCGATTTGACCTTCTTCTCGCGCTTTTTTCAGTCGCTGCGCGGTAGGTTCTTCGGTGCGTTCTGAGGAATCGTCTGCCATGGCCTCAACCGCCGGTTAACAGGCTGCGCATTTGGTTGAAGGTCTGAACCCACAGCCAAGCAATACGCTGAATCACACTGGGAATGGACAACCACAGCACCACAAAGCCAGCGATGAGCAAGGCTGGCAAACCGACGGAGAAAATATTCAAACTAGGCGCAGCGCGGGTGATGAAACCTACCCCGATATTGACGAACAACAAGGTTATGACCACCGGCAATGAAATCAAAAGTGCAGAGACAAACATCAGCGCTCCCCAAGCGGTGATCTTGCCCAGCAGCTCTTGCGTCAATATCGATTTTCCGATGGGAAACAAAGTGAAGGACTCCAACAACAAACCAAACACAATCAAATGTCCACCAATCGACAAGAACACCAAGGTTCCAAGAATGGTGAAAAATTGTGAAATAACGGGGACATTACCAAATGAGGGGTCAACCATATTGGCCATGGACAGTCCCATAGAGCCCGAAACAGCTTGACCCGCCACCACAATGGCAGCACTCGAAATCTGCATGACCAAGGCCATCACCAAGCCCACAAACAACTGGTTGACGATCTCTTTAAGCCCCTCGGCTGTGACAGGATCGATGCGCGGAATGTCCATGTGCAAAGACAAGAAAATGGTCAGAACAATAGAAATAGACAGGCGTATACGGAGACTGACTGCTCGGATAGAAAAAATAGAAGAGAACGCCAAAAAGGCAGAGATACGCAGCATGGGCCAGATCATGGCGTAAAACCTGTCTAGCAAATTGAGCATCTCAATGTTCATCAGCGCTTAGCCAAACAAACCTGGAATGCGACCATACAAAATTTTGGTGTAGTCGACCAAACTGTTGATCATCCAGCCACCGAAAACGGCAGCCGTCAAACCAATCGCTAAGAGCTTGGGGATAAAGCTCAAGGTTTGCTCGTTGATCGAGGTGGCGGCTTGAAAAATACCCACAATCAAACCCACCAACAAACCCACCAACAACAGGGGCGCTGAAATCAGCATCGTCATCCACAAAGCTTGTCGCCCCATATCCACCACTGTTGCTGTATCCATTGCTACCTCACTTGTAAATAAAACTCGACGCCAATGAACCCATGACCAAGGTCCAACCGTCGACCAGCACAAACAACATCAATTTGAAAGGCATGGAGATGATCATGGGCGAGAGCATCATCATGCCCATGGACATCAAGACGCTGGCCACAATCAAATCGATGACCACAAAGGGGATGTAAATCATGAAGCCAATCATGAAAGCGCTTTTGAGCTCCGAGGTCATGAAGGCTGGTACCAAGGTGGTGAAAGGCACCTCATCGGCACTGGCGATTTCTTTTTTCTGACCAATCTGCATGAACATGGCGATATCGTCTTCGCGGGTTTGCAGCATCATGAAGTTGCGCACCGGTACCTCGGCAGCCGCCAAGGCTTTGTCAAATTGCATGGCCCCATTCATATAAGGAGCTACCGCTTTGGTGTAGACCTCATCAAACACCGGCGACATGATGAAAAACGTCAAGAACAAGGCCAAGCCCACCAACACGGTGTTGGGCGGCGTTTGCCCCGTACCCAAAGCTTGTCGCAAGATAGACAGCACGATGATGATGCGCACAAACGAGGTCATCATCAACAACAAGGACGGCAAGACGGTAAGTATCGTCATCAAGCCCAAGAGTTGCAAGGACATGCTGTACTGCTGTCCGGCTTTGCCACTGTTGACAGTGACCAAGGGCACACCTTGTGCCATAGCCACATCGGGCAAGACCAAGACCAGCAGCATCAGTGCAAAGCACCACCATCCATGTTTAGTGCGCATCGGAAACACCTTGATCAGCGGGGGGGGAAGAATCTGCAGGCCATGCGTGCAGTTTTTGAATATCGTTGGGATTGACCGCCAACAACAATCTTTGAGAGTCCACCTGAACCAGCAACAACTTGTGCCGCATGCCCATGGGGTAGGCCTCTAGAATTTGGATACGGCGTTTGCCAGAAGGGAGGAGAAAGCCCTTGTTGCGACGCGACAGCCACCAAAGGACCGCCGCC
>JAIXYA010000167.1 GCA_027490485.1 Comamonadaceae bacterium | reverse complement strand
GTGGCTTGTCGATTTCATTACGATGATTGATGTGGGCATGTGCGCCTGGCGGCCACGGCATCCAGCCGTTGGCACTCCGGTTAAACGACCCCTTAGGCTGCATTCGCCCGTTCATACCTGACCTCGTCACTACCGTAAGGACCGACGCACTCCCATCCGTTCTTGTCATAGAACTCTCTGGCCTTGGTGGTTGTGCCCGTCGAGAGCCAGAGCCTGTCGATGGGTTGCTTGCGGAACCACTCGATCATTGCGGCATGCAACCGGGTTCCCTGGCCTCGGCCTTGTGCATCTGGCCTGACGAACAGCGCCCAGACATTGCCGGTCTTGGCGATGCCTACGGCGAATGCCTCAATCCTTCCAGCTTCTTCGATGACCCACCCGCAGCCTGTGTCTTCAATCGACTCTCTGACCTCTTCATCCGAGATGCGGCCGGGCGTCAGGGTGTTTTCGGTCACTGAGTAGCGCACCTCCCAAATGCCAGGGATGTCGGCAGCGGTGGCTTGGCGCAAATGAAATCGAAACACGGCGATGCTCATGGTTGATTTGGCTGTTGTTTAAAGTTTACGGCACCCGATAGCGAAGCCATCCGCTGCAACAAAAGCTTAGACCGCATTTGCTGTACGCCACTGCCCATTGAGCAGAGCGTATTGAAGGAGGTCATGGTGCTGTCCTGAATCGCCCCGGGTTTGAACTGACCCCCAAGAGTTGGACAAACTTAAAGGGGGTGACATGAGGAAGTACGAAACCGAGTTCAAGCTCAAGGTGGTCAAGAGCTTTTTGAATGGGGACGGCGGAGCGAAGTTGCTGGCCCGGCAGTGGTCAGTGCCTGAGGAGAAGATCCGTACTTGGGTAAGCCACTACCGTCTGCACGGCATTGACGGGCTACGACCCAAGCGCAGCAAGTACAGTGCGCAGTTCAAGTTGCAGGTGCTGTCTCATCAGGACCGTGAGCAGCTTTCTTGCCGGCAAGTTGCGGCGGTCTATGACATCCGCAATCCCAACCAAGTCGTGACCTGGCGACGTAAACTTGATGAAGGCGGCGTGCAGGCCTTCGGGACCTGGGAACAAGAGCACTCCAGTATGAAGAATGAACAACGAAGCCCAGTGCCGCCAAGCACGGCCATCACCGATTCGGCGCAGGCCTTACGCGAAGAGAACGAGCGACTACGCGCGGAGGTGGCGTACTTAAAAAAATTGCAAGCCTTGATTCGGTTCAAGATATCAGCTGCGTCGACAAAGCGCGTCTGATTGCCGGATTGAGGCAGCAATATAAATTGGCGGACTTGCTGCGGGTAGCAGGCTTGGCACGTAGTACGTTCTATTACCAGTGCCACGCTGCGCAGCGAGCAAACCCACAAAGCACCATGGAGCCCAAGATCCGCGCCATCTATGAAGAGCACAAGGGTCGCTACGGATACAGAAGAATTACGGCGGCGCTGAGCAATTCAATGGCGGAACCGGTCAACCACAAGTGCGTACAACGGCTGATGCAGAAGATGGGGCTGCGCGCGGTGATCCGGGCGAAGAAGCGCTTTAGGCATGTCTCCGGTATGAGCGATGAGCAAGTGCCGAACGTACTGGAACGCGACTTTTGTGCAACCGCGCCAAACCAGAAATGGGCGACAGACGTCACCGAGTTCAATGTGCATGGTAACAAGCTCTATCTGTCGGCCTGCATGGACCTTTACAACGGCGAGATCGTCGCGCACCAAATGGCCAGACGTCCCGTTTACGAGCTGGTTGCCAGCACTCTGCAGGAAGCGCTTTCGCGGACCGAGTGCACTGCGGGGCTGATCGTTCACTCTGACCAAGGCTGGCACTACAAGATGCAGCCCTATCGAGCGATGCTTGCGCAGCGTGGAGTCAAGCAAAGTATGAGCCGCAAGGGGAACTGCTTTGACAACGCGGTAATTGAAAGCTTCTTCGGCACCCTAAAAGCCGAGTATTTTCATCTTGCACCACCAAATAGCGTTGATGAACTTGAAGCTGGCGTGCATGATTACGTCCGCTACTACAACCATGAGCGCATCAAGCTCAGATTGAAAGGACTCAGCCCGGTGGAGTACCGGCTGAGAAGGACCGCTTAGTTGGCGGAAGCGCAACCGTCCAACTCTTGGGGGTCAGTTCAGTTTTGTGGAGGCCAGTTGGTTTAAGTTGAGACCTCGGTCTCGTTCTTCCCGGCAAGTTGCCGGTAGTAGTTTGCCTCAGCTTCAGCCGGTGGAATATACCCAATCGAGCTCAGCAGTCGGTGGTTGTTGAACCAGGCCACCCACTCCAGGGTCGCCAGTTCCAGTGCCTCCTTGGTTTTCCAAGGCGCACGGCGGTGGATCAATTCGGCCTTGTACAGCCCATTGATCGTCTCGGCCAGGGCGTTGTCGTAGCTGTCGCCACGGCTGCCCACCGAGGGTTCTATGCCCGCCTGTGCAAGGCGTTCGGTATAGAGAATGGACACATATTGAGAGCCCCTGTCGCTGTGGTGAATCAAGGCGTCTGCGCGTTCAGGCCTCCGGTCAAACAAGGCTTGCTCCAATGCATCCAGAACAAAGTCTGTGCGCATTGAGCTGCTGACGC
>JAIXYA010000225.1 GCA_027490485.1 Comamonadaceae bacterium | reverse complement strand
GGGTGGGGCGGTCATGATGGATAAGCAGGGGGCCGGGCGATTATCTGCCCCAGACAGCTAGCTCAGCCCAATACGCGAGGGCTTGCGCACAAGTTCCTTCAAAAGCGGGTAAACCCAGCACAGCCGCAGCAGCATTCAACGCTGCCAGCGGGTGGTTTAAATCCAAGGCCTGAGCCCCGTTTTGCTTGCTCAGTTTGTCGCCATCTGCGCCCAGCACCAGCGGGGTGTGCATATATATGGGTGTGGATAAACCGAGCGCTTGTTGCAGAAGCATTTGGCGCGGCGTGTTGTCTGCCAAATCCGCGCCACGCACCACATGGGTGATGCCTTGAAATGCATCGTCGACCACCACCGCCAGTTGGTAGGCCCACAAGCCATCGGCTCGCTTAAGTACAAAGTCGCCAACTTCCTGCTCGACATTTTGCGTTTGCCTGCCAAGCCATCGGTCATGCCAGGAACACGTTAAGGGCAAGGCTAAATCTTTTATCACTTGTTGCACGTTCAAGCGCCACGCACGGGCAGTTTTTCCCTTGAGCCCCTCGCGGCAGGTGCCTGGGTAAACAGGCGTGTGGTGACGCAAGCGTTGACCTTGAGCGTCTTCAATCTCCTTTCGTGAACAGCCGCAAGGGTAGGCCCAGCCTTTGTTCACCAGTTGTTCTAAGGCAAATTGGTAAGCCTGACCACGTTGCGATTGGTAAAGCACTTCACCCTCTGCGACGAGCCCACATTGGGCCAGTTGTTTCAAGATGATGTCATCCGCGCCAGACACGCAGCGGGGCGTATCAACGTCCTCGATTCGCACCCGCCATAGACCCCTGTGGTGATGCGCATCCAGCCAACTGGCCAGTGCCGCGACCAAAGAACCTGCGTGCAAAGGACCGGTTGGGGAGGGTGCAAAGCGGCCGACGTACATGGAATATTGATTATTTTCAAGGGCTTAGCGGTGTCAGGCACTTTAACTCAGTGGAAAAGTCGCCATTATGTAAATTTGTATTGACAGATCAATATGTCAACTTAGAATAACATTAGCAAGATAGGGATTTAAGAATTTGTGGCCATGGGGGTCATAAATAACCCTCGTGCGGGTTCAGCACGGACGTGAAGATCTTTCAAGGAGATAACAACATGTCAGACAAAGTAGGGCCAACAGGCCTCACAGAAGCCGAGTCAGAAGAGATTCATCGGCACCTCATCCAAGGAACTCAAATCTTTGGAATGATTGCCGCGCTGGCGCATTTGCTGGCGTACACGTACTCCCCTTGGCTGAAATAATAGGAGAACCACATGATCTACGGAAAAATTTGGACAGTGGTCAAGCCCTCAGTGGGCATTCCTATTTTCATCGCTGCAGTCGCTATTGCATCGTTTTCGGTGCATTTGGCGCTGACCCTCAACACCACTTGGGTCAAGAAATTCCTGAATGGCAGTGCGGCGACAGCTGCGGTCACACAGACCGTTGCGACGCCGACGGCTTAAGTTCAGTTATTTCATTTAGGATGGGCCGGATTGCACGTCTTTCCGGTCCATTTTTAACATGAGTGCTTCTCCCAAACTCTCTCGCTCATGGCTTCATGTCAGCCTTAAGTTTCTTCCATTCGCCGACGCAGCCACCGATACGCTGCCATTAAGCCGGCTGTTACGTTTATCGCTTTTTCAAGTCTCTGTTGGCATGGCTTTGGCCATGCTGATTGGCACCCTCAACCGCGTCATGATCGTGGAACTCAAAGTCCCCGCGGCCTTGGTGGCCATCATGATTGCCTTGCCTTTGTTGTTTGCGCCGTTTCGAGCCCTCATCGGCTTTCGCTCCGATCACCACCGTTCGGCCTTGGGTTGGCGTCGCGTTCCCTATATTTGGATGGGTACCTTGCTGCAGTTTGGCGGTTTTGCCATCATGCCCTTTGCTTTGCTGGTCTTGGGTCGCATGGGGCAAGCCGCCCATGCACCCGACTGGGTAGGCCACTTGGGAGCGGGTATGGCCTTTTTGCTGGTGGGTGCCGGCATACACACCACACAAACGGCGGGCTTGGCCTTGGCCACCGATTTATCGCCGCCGGAGTCGCGTCCCAAAGTGGTTGGCTTGATGTATTTCATGCTGTTGGTGGGCATGATTTTGAGCTCCCTGATTTTTGGGTATTTGTTGCATGACTTTTCTCCAGGTGCCCTGATTCGTTCAATCCAAGGGGCAGCGGTGTTGACCTTGGTGCTCAACATCACCGCTTTGTGGAAACAAGAAGCGCGTACCAAACGCTTGGCTAATGCCCATGAAGCGGACGTTGATTTCGTGGCCGCCCTCAAACTGTTTACCCAAGGCGAGCAAGCGCTCAGGCGTTTATTGGCTGTTGGCTTAGGGACCATGGCTTTCAGCATGGGGGACGTGTTGCTCGAACCCTTTGGCGGGGAAATTTTGCATTTGCCGGTGTCTGACACCACTTTATTGACAGCCTTGCTGGCTTTTGGTGGGTTGACGGGTTTTGCTTGGGCTTCCAATGTTCTCGGTCGTGGCGCTGACCCGTTTCGCATGGCCTGTGGCGGTGTGTTGGTGGGTGTGCCAGCGTTCACCGCTGTCTTGATGTCTGCACCGCAGGCATCCTTGCTTTTGTTTGCCTTGGGTACCTTGTTCATAGGCTTTGGTGCAGGATTGTTTGGTCACGGCACCTTGACTGCCACCATGAACCACGCGCCTCCCGGCCAAGCCGGTTTGGCGATGGGGGCTTGGGGGGCTGTACAAGCCACGGCCGCCGGTTTGGCCATGGCCTTGGGCGGTATCATTCGCGACCTGATGGCTTTGGTGGTGGATTCTGGAACGGCTTATGCATTTGTGTACAGCCTCGAAGTGGTGTTGTTGCTCATCACCCTTTATGCCATGTATCCACTCATCACCAAAAAAGTTCGCTAACATTCACCCCTTATTTTTTAAACCAAGGAGACACACCATGCAAACACACCACATCCTTTTGATTATGTGGATCGTTGTGATGTTGTTTATGTTGGCCAATTGGTTCAACAAGCCCTATAAGAAAAAGTAAATCTCTAGGCTGGCGCTTGCAGGCTGAGCGCCAAGCTTAAACCGCTGACAAAGGCGTCTTCGACGCGGTGACCGATAAGCCAGTCACCACAAAGACCTATGTGTTGCTCTTCGTCCCAAAAATAAGCCTGACCTGCGGCCTGCAATGTTTTGGCATAACGCCACAGGTGCAATTGGCTAAATCCAGGCTCTGCTCTGATGCCTGTTAATTCTGCAAACGCTTTGAGCAGTTTCGCCTCGACCCGCGCCTCATCGTCTTGCACATGCTCTTGTGACCAAGCTGCACTGGCTTGCACCGTCCAACGCTCAATAGGCGAGCGACCCGGCTTGGAAGATTCCCGCGCCACCCAAGCAATACGGTGATGGGTGCTTTGCGCCACGTTCCATTGCGGACCCATTTGTCCAAGCCCTGGTTGCACCAAGGGGAAGGCCAGCATCAGCGTCCAGCAGGGCGCGACGCTCACGGCCTCGGTGGCTGCCAAGGCCTTGAATTGCGCGGCGGGTGCGCCAGACTGGCGCAACAAATAAGCGGCTTGCACATTTGGGATGGCAAGCACCACCGAATCGAAGCTGCCTAGCACCTTGTCTTCAGCGCTGACTAATTGCCATTGCTTGCCTTTTCGGCGCAGGGCTTTGACGCTGGTATTGCAAAAGAGTTGGCCGGCCTCTGCCAAGGGCGAGGCCCAGTGCCTGACCAAGCTGTTCATGGCTGGTGCGCCCACAAAATGCAGCTCACGTGGTGGCTTGGGAACTTCGATCACTCTGCCCAGCGGGTCTCGTACCTGCACCGAGCTGGCGCTCCAAGGTTTGCACAAAGCCTGTGTGCCAGGGACCTCGTTAAGCGCTCGCATAAATCGCTCGTCGCGCACTGTGAAGTACTGCGCGCCATGGTCAAACCCGCCGTAGGGGGTGTCGCGTGTGGCCATGCGACCACCAGCACCTTTGCTCTTTTCAAAAACGCTGACACGGTGTCCAGCTTGGACCAAGGTTCTTGCGGCGGTGACTCCCGCCATGCCGGCACCGATGACAGCGATGTTTTTCATAGTTCCGACTCTACACCGAGTTGATGGCTTTGGGGTGATTGACGTAACAAGGCGTTGCGTGTGGTGCTGTGGCTGAGTTGTTGCAGCCACCATTGCAATGCTTTGTCGCCTGCGGGTTGACCCTTGGCGTCGGGGTTTTCACGCCAAGCGTAGCTGATGGTGGCCAGTCGCAAGGGATGCATCACCTCGCACACACACAGCAAACCTTGATCGATATAGGGCTTGGCCAAGGTCAATGGCAGAAAGCCCGACCCCAAACCGCGCAGTTGCGCGTCGAGCTTGGCTTGCATCGTGGGCACGGTGAACACATCTTGTCCGGCGAGCAGTCCAAAGGTCAGGCCCATTCCTTGGGGCACCGTGTCAGCCACCGCCACGGCGCGGTGGGATTGGATCAATCGGTCGCTCAGTGGTTGCGCCACATGCGCCAAGGGGTGCTGTGGTGCCACTGCAAACACAAACTCCACTTCGCCCAGTGGCGCAAAGCGCAACCCTTGGCTGTTGCTGAAGGCGTAGCTCACGCCGACCGCCAAATCGGCTTGGCCAGAGCTCAAAGCGCTCAAGGTACCGCTCAAGGTCTCGTTGCGAAGTTTTAACCGAGTGGGCGGGTTGAGTGCAAAAAACGTCTCACTCATCTCCATCATGACTTGAAAATCAATGATGGCATCCACTGCAATGGTGAGTTGGCCTTCCCAGCCGGTAGCCACCCGTTTGACGCGGTGCGCGATGCTGTCCATGTCCAGCAGCAAACGGCTGCCCTCGGTCAGCAATTCGCGTCCTGCCGCGGTCAGTTGGGCTTGGCGCGACGAACGGGTAAACAGCAGCACATCCAGCGCCTCCTCCATTTGCCGTACCCGGTAACTCAAAGCACTGGGCACCACGCCTATTTCGCGGGCAGCCCCCGCAAAGCTGCCTTTTTCTGCGATGGCATTGAGCATGAAGAGGGCGTCGGGGGTCAAAACATCTCGGGCAGACGACATAAACACCTTATTGATCAAATTATTTGAATGATGCCATCAATTCCATGCATCCAAAAGAATACTTTGGTTGATTAAGCTAAGTCTTATTCATTGGATACAACATGCACAAGATCCGACGCTCCCAAGACAGAGGCTATGCCGACCATGGTTGGCTCAAGTCTTTTCACAGTTTTTCATTCGCTGGCTACTACGACCCCGCTCACATGGGCTGGGGTGCGTTGCGTGTGATCAACGAGGACCGCATCGCGGCAGGCAAAGGTTTTGGCACCCACGGCCACCAAGACATGGAAATCATCAGCTATGTGCTGTCAGGTAACTTGGCCCATCAAGACAGCATGGGCAATGTCAAAGGCATTCCCCCGGGCGACGTGCAGCGCATGAGCGCAGGCACGGGTGGCACTCACAGCGAATTCAACCCATCGCAAACCGACCCCGTGCATTTTTTGCAAATTTGGATCGAGCCCAACCAGCGCGGCATCCCCCCCAGCTACGAGCAAAAAACCATTGCACCTGCCAGCAAGCGCGGTGCCTTG
>JAIXYA010000277.1 GCA_027490485.1 Comamonadaceae bacterium | reverse complement strand
CTGGTATTGGCGGGGGTGGTGTTGATGCGGTTCTCTAGGCGCTGGGGTAAAGCCTTGTGTGCGATGGGCGCGGTGCTGTTGTGGGTGCTCAGTTGCAACGCCACTGCCTACGCGTTGAATCAACTTTTGCTACGCAGTTACCCGCCACTGTCCATCCAAGCCTTGAAACAAGCCCAAGCGATTGTGGTGCTGGGTGGCGGCGTAGAACTGTATGCACCTGAGTATGGCCAAGCCACGCTCAGCGCTGCTGCTTATCAACGCTTGGTATACGGCCGGTATTTGAAAACCCTTCATGACTTGCCACTGGTGTACAGCGGTGGCAAGGGGTGGGCTGCGCCCTCAGGACAGGTCCAGTCCGAGGCGCAAGTGGCAGCCAATGTGCTCAAGCGCGATTTTGGTTTGACGTTCTTTTTGGCCGACGAAACGTCACGGGACACCCGCGAAAACGCTTTGCGTTCTTATGCCATTCTGTCCGCCAAAAACATTCAGCGCATTGCATTGGTCACCCACGACTGGCATATGCAGCGCAGCTTAGAGCAGTTTGAAGCGGCAGGCTTCGAGGTTATACCTGCGCCCATGGGCTATACCCAACCGCCCATGCGATGGGACACCGACTACCTGCCATCGTCAACAGGACTTCAACACACAAAGAGGGTTTTACATGAATGGCTGGGTCGGTTACATTACTAACCAGTCAGTCATTAATATGCAAACCACCACATTGTCCAGCGATACGCACAGCGGTCATAAACGCGAACGCCGCAAAGAAGCTCGCCCCGGAGAGTTGCTTGACGCGGCGCTCAGTCTCTTTGTGAACAAAGGTTTTTCAGCCACCAAGGTGGAAGATGTGGCTGCCAGCGCTGGGGTGTCCAAAGGCACTTTGTTTCTTTATTTTTCCAGCAAGGAAGACCTGTTCAAAGCAGTGATACGCGCCAATTTGGCCGACCATTTCCCCGCTTGGAACCAAGAATTCGAGGAATTTGAGGGCAGTACGCCAGACATGCTGGAGTACGCCATGGTGTCGTGGTGGCAACGCATTGGATCCACCGATGCCAGCGGCATTACCAAATTGGTCATGAGCGAGGCGCACAATTTCCCAGAGGTGGTTGAGTTTTATGACCAAGAGGTGATTCGCCCTGGCCACGAATTGTTCAAGCGCATCTTGCAACGCGGCATTGACCGTGGGGAATTTGCGCCATTCGATACCGAACTAGCGGTGCACAGTTTGGTGAGTGCGATTTTGTATGTGAACATGTGGAAGCATTCCTTGGCTTGCAGTGTTTCGAAAAACGCACTCAACCCTGAGGCTTTTTTGCGAAACCATGTGCATCTCATGGTGCAGGGATGGCGTCAACGATGAACTGGCCATTTTCATTTTTTCGGAGCAAGCGCAGATGAATTTCAAAATCAAAGGCTGGGGGGGCGTTGCGCTGTTGTCTGCAGCCATGGTGGGCGGTGGGGCTTGGTATGTGCGCTCTGCTGCGCCCAAGCAAGACGCCAGCAAAGCCACGCCTGCTGCCTCTGTCACCCCAGCTGCCGCGCCAGTTTTTGAGATTCCTGCCAGCGACACTTTGCTTGCCACCGAGCAGCGATTGGTTCAAAACCTGCCTATCTCTGGCAACCTCAAAGCCATCAACACCGTGGTCATCAAGTCGCGGGTGGCAGGTGAAATCACCCAACTGAGTTTGCGCGAGGGCGACTACGTCAAAGCCGGTCAAGTGGTGGCTCGCATCGACCCCACCGAATACCAACGCAAGCTGCGCCAAGCCGAGCAACAAGCGGATGCAGCCAAAGCCCAGGTCGAGATTGCCAAGCGCCAGTACGACAACAACAAATCGCTGGTCGACAAGGGCTTTATTTCGGTGACCGCGCTGGAAACCTCTTTCTCCAACTTGTCCGGTGCAGAAGCCACTTACAAAGCAGCTTTATCAGGCGCAGATGTTGCACGCAAGATCTTAGAGGAAGCTGAGCTTACCTCGCCCATTTCGGGGCAGGTGTCGGCACGGTTGGCGCAACCGGGCGAGCGAGTCTCCGTCGATGTGCGTCTGCTGGAAGTGGTCGACCTCAACAGCTTGGAGCTTGAAGCCACCATGAGCCCTGCCGACTCCATCGATGTGCGTGTGGGTCAGCAAGCCACGCTGCAACTGGAAGGCCGCGAGCAAGCTGTCACGGCCAAAGTACAACGTATCAACCCCAATGTGCAAGCTGGCAGTCGCAGTGTGTTGGTGTATTTGCGCTTGGACAGCGTGAGCGGCTTGCGCCAAGGCTTGTACGGCCAAGGTCAACTTGCACTCGGTCAGCGTCAAGTCGTGGCCATTCCGCTTGACGCAGTGCGCACCGACAAACCCCAAACTTATGTACAAACCATAGCCAACAACAAGGTGTTGCACCATGTCGTGAAAACAGGTTTGCGCGGTCAGTTAGTGGGCCAAACCGACAACACCATTTGGGTAGAAGTCAGCGGTGTACCGACCAACAGCGTGGTGTTGCGTGGCACAACGGGTGCCTTGCGCGAAGGCATGGCGGTTCGCTCAGGCAGCACACCTTCCGCCGCGCCCACCACAACGCCTACTAGCAAGCCCTAAACCATGTGGTTCACCCAAGTCAGTTTGCGCAACCCGGTGTTTGCCACGATGATGATGCTCGCCCTGGTGGTGCTGGGCCTCTTCAGCTACGGTCGCCTCAAGATAGACCAGTTCCCCAACATCGATTTGCCTGTGGTGGTCATCACCACCGAATACCCAGATGCTTCGCCCGAAATCATCGAGAGCGAGGTGAGCAAAAAAATTGAAGAAGCGGTGAACTCGATTGCCGGTATCAGCGCCCTCACCTCACGCAGCTACGAGGGCTTATCGGTGGTGGTGATTGAGTTTCAGCTGTATGTCAATGGCCGCAAAGCCGCTGACGACGTACGCGAAAAAGTCTCCAATGTCCACCCGTTTTTGCGCACCGATGTGAAAGAGTCGCGCATCCTGCGCTTTGACCCTGCAAGCCGTCCGATTTGGTCGGTAGCGGTGTTGCCCGACGACAAAGCCACCGGCTTGAGCCAACCCTTGAGCAATGTGGAGTTGACCAACTGGGCCGACCAAGTGTTCAAAAAGCGGCTTGAGAACGTTCGCGGCGTGGGCTCTGTGACCTTGGTGGGTGGCACCAAACGCGAGATCAACCTGTACCTGAACCCCCAAGCCATGGAGGCCTTGGGTGTGACCGCTGAACAAGTGGTGGCTGCCGTCAGCAATGAGAACCAAGACCTGCCGGTGGGCTCGATTCGCTCGGTCCAGCAAGACCGCGTGGTGCAGGTGCAAGCGCGTATGAAGCGCCCCGAGGACTTTGGCAACATCATCGTCGCACGCAAAGGTGGCAGCTATGTGCGCTTGTCGCAAGTGGCCAAGGTCAATGATGGTGCGCAAGAGTTGGAGAACATGGCGCTGTACAACGGCCAACGCACCCTGTTGTTGTCGGTGGTCAAAGCCCAAGACGAGAACACCATCGAAGTGGTGGACGGCCTGATCGACACCATGGAGTCCATGCGCAAACAACTGCCCCCAGGTGTTCGCCTAGAGCCGATTTTTGACGGCTCACGCCCCATTCGCGTAGCCGTCAACAACGTGCAAAAAACCCTCATCGAAGGCGCTTTGCTGACCGTCTTGATTGTGTTTTTGTTCTTGAATTCTTGGCGCTCAACCATCATCACGGGGCTGGCTTTGCCGATTGCGGTGATTGGCACGTTTTTGTTCATG
>JAIXYA010000281.1 GCA_027490485.1 Comamonadaceae bacterium | reverse complement strand
GAAATGCCAATAGCTGCATTTGCTGTTGGTGGAATCGGGGTCTACCGCTGAGTGGTTGAGGAAAATGATTTCCTTGCCAGGGTTGCGTTCGTTGTGCTTGTTCACAGCGTCAAGCAGCGCACCTGCAACTGACGAGCCATTGCCTTGGGTGATGTAGCGAACACCTTGGTCCATGGCAGACTTGAGTTGGTTCAAACTTTCCGCAGGGCTGAGTTTGTTGTCCATGCCGATGATTTCAAACTTCACACCAGCTGGGTTGCTTTTGTTGGTTTCCTCCGCAAGGTACTGCAAGCTTTTCAGCTGGTTGGAACCAACAGGGGCCATCAAGCCCGACAAAGGGTCAATCCAAGCGATCTTGACGGTTTCGCCCTTTTGCGCATAAGCGCTCAAAGACAACATACTGGTGAGTGTCAATGCCACCCAAGTTTTTTTCGATGCCATTCAAGTCTCCTGATTGCAATACTCGCTAGCCTAATCGCAAACAGGGGTTTACTCTGCTAGGGAATATCCTAGGAAGGCAGTTGATAAGTACTCAACATTTCACGCAATTTGGTCTTGAGCATTTTCCCTGTTGCACCTATGGGTATTGACTCCACAAAAACCGCGTCATCGGGAATTTGCCATTTCGCAATTTTTCCTTCGTAAAACTTCAGCAACTCCTCACGCACCACCGTTTTCCCAGGCTTGGGCACCACCACCACGATGGGGCGTTCGTCCCATTTGGGATGCGCCATGCCAATGCAGGCGGCCATCAACACATCGGGGTGGGCCATGGCGATGTTTTCCACATCAATAGAGCTGATCCATTCGCCGCCAGACTTGATCACATCCTTGCTGCGGTCGGTGATTTGCATATAGCCATCGGCGTCAACGGTCGCCACGTCGCCGGTAGGGAACCAACCGTCCACCAAGGGCGATGCACCTTCTTGCTTGAAATATTCTTGAATCACCCAAGGCCCTTTGACCAGCAAATCGCCATAGGCTTTGCCATCATGGGCTTGTTCTTTGCCGTTGTCGTCCACGATTTTGAAGTCGATGCCGAAAATCGCTCGGCCTTGCTTCAAGCGGATTTTCATCTTCTCGTCTTCGGGCAAATCGAGGTGTTTGTTCTTCAAAGTGCACAAAGTACCCAATGGGCTTAGCTCAGTCATGCCCCAAGCATGCAGTACTTCGACACCATATTGGTCGTTGAAGGCGTGGATCATGGCGGGTGGGCAGGCTGAGCCGCCAATCACCGTGCGCTTCAAATAATTGAAGCGCAGGTTGTTGGCGCCCAAGTGGCCCAACAGCATTTGCCACACCGTAGGCACACCCGCAGCCAAGGTGACTTTTTCGGTTTCCAGCAACTCGTAAATCGACTTGCCGTCGAGTGCCGCGCCAGGGAACACCAATTTAGCGCCTACCATGGCAGCGCTGTAAGGCAGGCCCCAGGCGCTCACGTGGAACATGGGCACCACTGGCAATATCGAATCCCGCGCCGACAGGCACATCACATCGGGCAAAGCGCAGGCATAGGCATGAAGCACGGTGGAACGGTGGCTGTACAGCGCCGCTTTGGGGTTGCCCGTGGTGCCGCTGGTGTAGCACATGCAAGAGGCCGAGTTTTCATCCAGCGTGGGCCAGGCATAGTCGGTGGACTGGTGGCTCATCCAGCTTTCATAGCTGACCAAACCAGGGATGCCGCTGTCAGCGGGCAGTTTGTCGGCATCACACAAGGCCACCCAATGCTTTACAGTGGTGCAACGCGCATGGATTTGCTGGGCGATCGGCAAAAACGTCATGTCAAAGCACATCACCTCGTCTTCGGCATGGTTGGCAATCCACACAATTTGGTCAGGGTGCAAACGCGGGTTCAGGGTGTGAATAACGCGGCCGCTGCTGCTGACCCCAAAGTACAACTCCAAATGCCGGTAACCGTTCCAAGCCAAGGTCGCCACCCGTGCGCCTTGGCCAATCTTACATTGGTCCAAGGCATTGGCCACTTGCCGTGATCGACTGGCAATGGTCGCCCACGTGCTGCGGTGAATATCGCCTTCCATACGGCGTGACACGATTTCCACATCACCATGGTGTTTTTCTGCAAAATCAATCAAAGAGCTGACAGATAAATCTTGTTGTTGCATCAGTCCGAGCATGGACAGTCTCCTAGGGTCATCGCCCCGTGCGGTTAAAGGTTGGGGGGTATTGTGCACAATCTCACCATGCAATCTTTGGCTGATCCCCTTTCTACCCTGACTTGGCGCAACCGATTCGCCACCTTGGGAAACGCTTTTTTCACACCGGTGAATGCCGCCCCACTGCGCGACGTGCATTGGGTCAGTCGCAGCGACGCCTTGGCCCACAGTTTGGGCTTGCCCGACGATTGGTGGCAGTCCAACACCAGTTTGCAAGCCTTGGCAGGCAACGAAGTGCTGCCTGGCAGCCAGCCTTTGGCCAGCGTCTACAGCGGTCACCAATTTGGCGTGTGGGCTGGCCAGTTGGGTGACGGACGTGCTTTGTGGTTGGGCGAAATTGACACACCCGCAGGCACACAAGAATTGCAACTCAAAGGCGCAGGTCTCACGCCTTACTCCCGCATGGGCGACGGGCGGGCAGTGTTGCGCTCAAGCATTCGGGAGTTTTTGTGCAGCGAAGCCATGCATGGCTTGGGTATTCCCACCACCCGCGCTTTGGCCATCGTCGGTTCGCCAGACAAGGTGCTGCGTGAAGAGGTGGAAACGGCTGCGGTGGTCACCCGTGTGGCACCCAGCTTTTTGCGCTTCGGTCATTTTGAACATTTCGCCTCCCTTGGGCGGCAGGAAGAGTTGAAACAACTCACCGACCACGCCATTGCCAACCACTTTCCTGAACTTTTGTCGCTTCCCCAAGGGTCTGCCCAGTATCTGGGCTTGCTGGAAACGGTGGTGCAACGCACCGCTGTGCTTTTGGCTCACTGGCAATCGGTGGGCTTTTGCCATGGTGTGATGAACACCGACAACATGAGTTTGTTGGGCCTGACCATAGACTACGGCCCTTTCCAATTCTTAGACGGTTTTGACCCCGCCCATATTTGCAACCACTCGGATCACCAAGGCCGCTATGCTTACGCTCGGCAACCGCAGATCGCCTTTTGGAATCTGTACTGCTTGGGTCAAGCCCTGCTCCCGCTGATCCAAGACCAAGATGCAGCGGTTGAGGTACTGGACGTTTACAAAACCCTCTACCCAGCGCAACTGGACCAACGCATGGCCGCCAAACTGGGGCTGAAAGAAGTCAAAACTGGCGACCACACGTTGATCAACGAGGTGTTTAAGCTGTTGGCCACTGAACGCACCGACTTGACGATTTTTTGGCGACGCCTGAGCCAAGCCGTGGCTGGCTACGCAACTGGCCATCAAACTGCTGCCTTTGACAAGGTGGGCGATATGTTCATCGAGCCAAGCGCTTGGCAAGTGTGGCTGGGGCAGTACCTGTCGCGTTTGGCCGAGGAAGACTTGTTCCGTAGCGCCAAATCCATGCTGGCTTGCAACCCTAAATACGTCTTGCGCAACCATTTGGGCGAGCAAGCTATTCGACAAGCGAAAATGGGTGACTTTTCTGAGGTGGCAACCTTGTTGAAACTGCTGAGTGCGCCGTTTGACGAACACCCCGGCTTTGAGAGCTACGCCACCTTCCCGCCCGATTGGGCTTCCTCCATTTCCATCAGTTGTTCTTCATGACAGACCTTCCCAAGACCCCCGAACAATGGCGAGCCTTGCTGGCCAGCAAAGGCGCAGAACCTTTGGCTTATGAAGTCACACGCCAAGCTGCCACCGAACGCGCTTTCACCGGTCGCTACGAAGACCATTGGGCCAAAGGCCAGTACCACTGCATCTGCTGCGACGCCTTGCTGTTTGATGACAGCACCAAGTTTGACTCGGGCTGCGGTTGGCCCAGTTTTTACCAAAGCGCGGTGGCGGGTGCGATTGAAGAACGGGTTGACCGAGCCCATGGCATGGTGCGCACCGAGACGGTGTGCGCCCAATGTGGCGCCCATTTAGGCCATGTTTTCCCTGACGGCCCCGCCCCCACCGGTTTGCGCTACTGCATGAACTCTGCAGCCCTGCAGTTTGACCCCCAAGACAAGGGCTGATATGAAGCTGCTAACGGACTTTCTCCCTATCGCCCTGTTTTTCATCACCTTCAAGCTGGCCGGTATTTATGTGGCCACAGCGGTCGCGATTGCGGCCACCTTGCTGCAAATTGGCTGGTTGCACTTTCGCCATGGCAAGGTCGAGACCATGCAATGGGTCAGTCTGGTCATCATTGTGTTGTTTGGCGGCGCGACCTTGGTGTTTCACGATGACACCTTCATCAAATGGAAGCCCACGGTGCTGTACTGGTTGATGGGTGGCGCTTTGGCTTTAGGACACTTGCTGTTTAAGCGCAATTTTTTGCAAAGCCTGATGGGCTCGCAGTTGGAGCTGCCAACGCCAGTATGGCTGCGTTTGCTGTGGGCTTGGACTGGTTTTTTTGTCTTGATGGGCGTGCTCAACCTGTGGGTGGCTTATAGCTTTGACCTTGACACTTGGGTCAGCTACAAATTGTTTGGCGGCATGGGTTTGATGCTGGTGTTTGTGGTGATTCAAGCCCTCTACCTCAGTCGCTTCATCAAAAATGATGAAGCTGTACCGGAAGAAACCCCATGAACATCAGCGCAGATCAACTAGAACTTGCCTTGAAGGAAAAGCTTCAGCCGTTTGCGCTGGACATCGTGGATGAAAGCGCAGCCCATGCAGGGCACAGCGGTTCAGACGGCACAGGTCAAGGCACCCACTTTCGGGTGCGTATCGGCTGCGCTGGCTTCAATGGCCTCACCAGAGTCGCCAAACATCGGCTTGTGTATGATGCGCTGCACGCATTTATTGCTCAGGGCCTTCACGCCTTGGCCATAGAAATTGTTGATCCCACTAATTAATACTTCGAAAGACCTTTCATGAGATTTTCTTTTCTTCCTTCCGTGATCACTGCGGCAGTTTTAAGTCTTTCAAGCATGGCTTTGCATGCGCAAAACGTTGCCATTGTCAACGGCAAAGCGGTTCCCAAAACCCGTTTGAACATGCTGGCCTCTCAGTTGGAGCGCTCAGGTCGCCCCGTTACCCCTGACATGGAGCAGCAGCTGCGTGAAGAAGTCATCATGCGTGAAATTTTCGTCCAAGAAGCCGAAAAACAAGGTGTAGAGGCGTCTGACGATTACAAAGTCCAACTTGAAATCGCCAAACAAAGTATTTTGATTCGTGAGTTGTTTGCCCAATACCAAAAAGCCAACCCCGTCAGCGACGCTGATGTCAAAGCCGAATACGACAAATTTCTGGCCAGCAACAGCGGCAAAGAATACCGCGCTCGCCACATCTTGGTGGAAAAGGAAGAACAAGCCAAGGCCATCATCGCTAGCTTGAAAAAAGGCGGCAAATTTGAAGACATCGCCAAAAAGCAATCCAAAGACCCAGGTTCTGGTGCAAATGGCGGCGATCTCGATTGGGCCAACCCCAGCAGCTTTGTGAAGGAGTTTTCACAAGCCATGGTGGAGCTGAAAAAAGGTCAAGTGACAGAAAAACCTGTGAAAACCCAGTTTGGTTTCCACATCATCCGCTTAGACGACACTCGCGAAACACCTGTGCCCAAGTTTGACGAAGTCAAAGCCCAAATTGCACAACAAATGCAACAAGGCAAATTGGCCGAGTACCAACAAGGCTTGCGCGAAAAAGCCAAGATCGAATAACACCGGTTTAGATGCCCCAAAGAAAAAACCCTCTTGCGAGGGTTTTTTTATTTCAGCTTGTCTTTGAGAAGATGCGCCAAGCTGAAGGTTTCGCTGGTCAGTAACTTGGTGGTTCGTATTTTTTCAAATTCGTTCAATATGCTGGCGGCGTCGGTGTGGTTGATCAGCAGTAACTTGATCACCGACTCTATTTTTTGTTGCGCCAGTGTGGTCTTTTGCAAGGCCATGTTGGCGTGCTCTGTGTTGGCGGCATGGTCAGCCATGCGCTTGGCATGCGCAGGGTCCGTTTGGTCATGCGCGACATCGTGGCTGGACTTGCCACCCACCACAGCCAAGCCCGTTTCAGCGTGGTACATGTCTTGCAGGCCATGGATCAGCAAATTCAGGTCGAGCTTGAGGTGCTCGGCCAAATCCACCAAGGCATACAAAGTGTCAGCTAATTCTCGATCACGGGGAATACTCATATATTTATTACTCCTAAATTAAATTTATCAAATATCAATTTACCCAAACCCGAGCATTTCGCCACAAACGCATCCAAGGGCTGAACTCAGAAACTGCTTCACTTTTAGCTTGCGGGTAGTGGCTGAACTGCAAAGTTCTGAACACCCGTTCGGGGTGCGGCATCATGGCGGTGAATCGTCCATCTGCGGTAGTCACTGCGGTCAACCCACCCGGACTGCCATTCGGGTTATAGGGATAGGTATCGGTCGCCTGCCCAAGGTTGTCCACAAACCGCATGGCTGAATGCACTTTTGCAGCATTGCCTTGTCTTGAGAAATTAGCAAAACCCTCGCCATGCGCCACCGCAACAGGTGCCCTCAATCCGGCCATGCCTTTGAAGAACACGCTGGGGGAATCCACCACCTCCACCATGGACAAACGGGCTTCAAAGCGTTCGCTTTGGTTGTGGGTGAAACGGGGCCAATGCTCGGTGCCAGGGATGATGCTGGCCAGTTCGGCAAACATTTGACAACCATTGCACACGCCCAAAGCAAATGTGTCTTGGCGTTGGAAGAACGCTTGGAATTGCTCGTTTAAGCCGGGGTGAAAAAGAATGCTGCGCGCCCAGCCCACGCCTGCGCCCAAGGTGTCGCCATAGCTGAAACCGCCGCAAGCTACCAAGCCTTGAAAGTCTTTCAGGTTAGCCCTGCCCTGCT
>JAIXYA010000176.1 GCA_027490485.1 Comamonadaceae bacterium | reverse complement strand
AGCGGTAGAGTCCAGCCAAGTAGCGCTTGAAGCCAACAAACTGGGCTACAGCGTGGGTGTACGCATCAATATGAATGTGTTGGATGCGCAAAGCAAATTGTTCGATACCAAAGCCAAATTGGCCAAAGCCCGCTACGACGTGCTGATGGGCAGTCTGCGCTTGCGCCAAGTCAGTGGCACCTTGCAAGTGCAAGACCTGCCGGGGATCAATAACCTGCCCGAGCCTTGACCCATTCACTGAACTTCCAGGACTAGTCCAACCAAGTCGCCAAGGCTGTCACGCAATTCGCGACAGCACCTTGGTGGCTGCTGGCAAACAGTTGGGCAGCTTGGGCCATCTTGTGCTGATGGGGTTTGTCTAATGCGATAGCCAGCGCCTGAGCCATTGCATTCGCCATACCGGTAGAACGCAACCCCGCTTGCGCATCAATAGCCCACTGAGCAGCTTGCTCGAAATTAAACGTGTGCGGCCCCATCACCACTGGACAGCCACATGCACAGGCTTCAATGAGGTTTTGCCCTCCCAAAGGCGCAAAACTGCCCCCCAGCAAGGCCACACTTGCCACACCGTAGTAAAGCGGCATCTCGCCCAAGGAGTCGCCCAACACCAAGCCTGATTCTGGAGGCGCAGACCCTTGACTGCGACGCTGCCAGGGCAAGCCCGAGGCTTGCATCAGTGCCGCCACTTCTTCAAAGCGTTGCGGATGACGCGGCACGATCCACCACTGCGCTTGGTGCAGGTACTCGGGATGCTGTTGCAAGGTCTGAAGGAACATCGCCTCCTCGCCTTCACGCGAGATGGCCAACAGCACCACAGGTCGCGCAATCAAAGCATTGCGCCAAGCTTGCCCCGTGGCCAGCAACTGCGGGTCGGGCACAGCATCGAATTTCAAATTTCCCATGACCGCCTTCACGGGTGCGCCAAGGCTACGTAAACGTTTGGCGTCTTCCTCGGTTTGCGCCCACACTGCACTCAAACCGCTGAAAGCTGGTTTGGCAAGCGCCGACCAACGCTGGGCTTTGCGACATGAACGTTCGCTCAAACGGGCATTGACCAACACCAATGGAATACCTTGTTGCTGGGCGATGGCACTCAGGTTGGGCCACACCTCGGTGTCGATCAAAACACCTAACCGCGGTTGAAAATGCCGCAAGAACCGCTCAACTGCAGCAGGCGTGTCCCACGGCAACCATGCTTGAATATCCCCATTGCGCAGCAGCTTGAGGCCTTCACTGCGCCCAGTGGCCGTGCCGTGGGTCAGCAACAAGCGCAGATCGGGGTGGGCAAGGCGCAAAGCCTTGACCAAGGAACGGATGGCTCGGGTCTCACCCAAAGACACCGCATGAATCCACACGGCTCCTGTTTGTGCGGTTTCGCCGTAATAGCCAAATCGCTCGGCGATGGCTTGCCCATAAACCGGTTCGCGTCTTGCGCGAAGCTGCAGTTTCAACCACAGCAGCGGCACGAAGGCCCACATCAAACAGGAATACAAGAAACGTGTCATGGCTGCTGAGCCTCAGACGTAATGCAAGCAGCGAAAACGGACAAAACTGCTTCGGGGGAAGGCGTGGGCATGGCAAAGACGCTTTGCTGCCACGCACAGCCCTTGGGGCCGGTGCGCCAAGCGGTATTGAAGTTGTAAATCTGAACATGTGGCAAACCCAGGGCCACCGCGATGTGACTGACCCCGCTGTCTACCCCAACCACCCCCGCACAAGCCGCCAAGCGTTGTGTGAGTTCCACCAAATCGCAACGCGGCCAAATGACCGCACCGGGGCAGGCACTGGCCACGGCTTGCGCAGTTTGCAACTCGGCGTCGTTGGCATGGGGCAAGGCCAATTGAAAGCCTTGCGCTTGCAAGGCTTGACCCAAAACCTGCCAATGTTCGAGGGGCCAGGCTTTGTCTGCACGGGAACTGCCATGCACCAGAGCCACGGTTTGCAGCAGCACCTCGGTGTGAGGCGTGACTTGCAAACCCGCTTGCACCAGCGTGGGCAAGGCATAGCCCAAGGCTTGGGCGCACATATGGCGGCCACGGTCCAAAGCATGGCTGTGCCACTTGCAGGGAATCGCCTCATCGGCTACCCAGCGTGTGGGGGCCTCATAGCCCGAGCCTTCGGTGCGGTTGTCCATGGCGTAGCGCTTACCGTTGGGCGTCAGTGTGGCCAGTCGGGAAATCAGTGCGGATTTGGTAAGGCCCTGCAAATCAATCACCGCGTCATAGGCGGTGGCTTGCAGTTCCTGCTTGAAAGCGCGCCATGCGCGTCGGGTGTCTGCTTGCCAAAAGCTTTTGCGCCACTGCCGCAAACTGCAAGGGATGATGCGCTTGACAGCGGGACACAGCTTGAGCAAAGGCGCAAACGCGGGTTCAACCACCCAGTCGATCTGCACATCAGGGACCTGGGCTTGCAGATCCATGGCTGCTGGCAAGCTGTGCACCACATCGCCCAACGAGGACAGCTTGACCAGCAATACCCTCAATGCGCTGCCTCTTGCACCTGCGCATCGGGTTTGACTTGGCGCAGCAGGGCCATCATGTCAGACTCAATACGCGCCAAGGCTTGCGGGGTTTGGCCCTCAAAGCGCAACACCAACACCGGCGTGGTGTTGGAGGCGCGAACCAAGCCAAAACCATCAGCCCAGTCGATGCGAACACCGTCGATGTCGCACAGCACAGGCTGGTGCTCTGAGGATGGCAAGCCTTGGGTTTGTGCAAGCTTCATCAACTCGGCAGTAACGCGGTGCGGCTCACCCTCGACACAAGCCACGTTGAGTTCCGGCGTGGACTGGCTAGTAGGCAAAGCTTGCAATACCGCGTTGGCGTCGGGCGAGCGGCTGACGATTTCCAGCAAGCGGCAACCCGCATAGGT
>JAIXYA010000074.1 GCA_027490485.1 Comamonadaceae bacterium | reverse complement strand
CGTCCATCGTCTTCGATGCTGACCGAGCCGTCGCTGTGCAGCTGCACAGTGATTTTTTTGCCATGACCTGCCAGCGCTTCGTCAGCGGCGTTGTCGATCACCTCTTGGATGATGTGCAAGGGGTTGTCGGTGCGGGTGTACATGCCCGGGCGCTGCTTGACCGGCTCCAAGCCTTTCAAGACGCGGATCGAGCCTTCGGAATATTCAGGTTGTTTGCTTGCCATGGGGCGCGATTGTAGACAGGCAAGATGACGCCACTGGATGAAACCACAGCCAGTCAAGCGATGTGATCAGTATGAAAGCCAAAATCGTTACAGTTGAGACATGACGCAAACACACAAAACCTTGCCCATGTGGCAGGTCTTAATCTGCGGCGCATTGATCGTCAGCTTTGCCATGGGCATCCGCCACGGCTTTGGTCTGTGGATGCAACCCATGACCCAAACCATGGGATGGGGTCGCGAAGACTTTGCCATGGCGATTGCCGTGCAAAACATCAGTTGGGGCTTGATTGGCGTCTTCTCAGGCATGTTGGCTGACCGCTTTGGCGCCTTTCGCGTCATCATTGTGGGCGCACTGGCCTATGCCTTGGGACTGTTTGGCATGGCCTATGCAGCCTCCCCTGAATGGCTGATCGTGACTGCCGGTGTCATGGTCGGTGCTGCTCAGGCGGGTACCACCTTTGCCGTGGTGTTTGGCGTGATTGGCCGCAACATCCCGCCCGAGCGCCGTTCTTGGGCCATGGGCGTAGTTTCAGCCGCAGGTTCTTTTGGTCAGTTTTTGATGGTGCCCACCGAGTCCATGCTGATCGGTCAATGGGGATGGCAGCAAGCGCTGGTCATGTTGTCAATAGGCATTTTGATCATCTTGCCGCTGAGCTTAGGCCTTCGCGAACCAGGCTTTGCTACCGGCCAAGTTCCTGTGCGCAGCCAAAGCATTCTTCAAGCCTTGCGTGAAGCGTTTGGCTACCGCAGTTTTCAGTTGCTGATGGCGGGCTACTTTGTCTGCGGATTCCAGGTGGTGTTCATCGGCGTTCACCTGCCCAGTTTTTTGAAAGACCAAGGCATGTCGCCCCAACTGGCGAGCACCGCTTTGGCATTGATTGGCCTGTTCAACATCCTGGGGACCTACGCGGCTGGCAGCCTGGGGCAAGTCATGGCCAAAAACAAAATTCTCTCAGGCATTTACTTGGCGCGAGGCATCATCATTGCCATCTTCATCAGCATGCCCATCACACCTTTGAGCGTCTACATCTTTTCAGCTGCCATGGGTTTGCTGTGGCTCTCCACCGTACCGGTCACCAATGCGGTGATTGCCCAAATTTTTGGTGTGTCGCATTTATCCATGCTGAGTGGCTTTGTGTTCTTGAGCCACCAAGTAGGCAGCTTTTTGGGCGTGTGGCTGGGCGGCATGATTTATGACAAAACGGGCAGCTACGACCAAGTGTGGTTCATCACCATCGCTTTGAGTGCATTTGCCACCCTGATCAACCTTCCCGTGCGTGAAGCGGCGATTGCTCGCACACCCCAAGCCGCATGAACAGCCGATCGCCTTTGATTTTGTGGTTGATTGCCAGCTGTATCTTGGCTAGTATCTTTAGCCTTTATCTGCAACCGGACTTTGCGAAAAGCATGGCCGATCAACTGTGGATGTGTTTCTAAATGCCCAACATCATCATCACCGGTGCATCTGACGGCATAGGCGCCGAATTGGCACGTCAACTGGCGCGACGCCACGGCTTACAAGCCATGTTGGTGCTGGCCGCGCGAAACGCCTCTAAGCTGCAAGCTGTGGCTGCGGATTGCATGGCCATGGGCGCTCGTACCCTCATCATGCCCACAGACATCACCGACGAACAGCAGTGTCGTCATTTGGTGGAAACCACTGTCAGCCAGTTGGGCAGTTTGGATATCTTGATCAACAACGCTGGTGTCTCAGCCCATGCCTTGTTTGAAGACGTCAAGCCAGAGAACTTGGCTTGGTATGAAGAGTTGATGCGTGTCAATTTATGGGGCGCAGTGTGCTGCACCCATGCTGCCCTGCCTTATTTGAAACAAAGCCATGGCAGGATCGTGGCGGTGTCATCTTTGGCGGGTTTGGTCGGTGTGCCTGGACGTACCGCCTACAGCGCCAGCAAATTTGCCCTGTCAGGTTTTTTTGAAGCCCTTCGCGCCGAGGTCAAGGACGCGGGGGTGAGCGTGACCATTGCCTATCCAGGGGTGGTGGCCACCAATATCCGCGTCAATGGGCTCAACGCCAAAGGTGAAAATGCTGGCGTAAGTGGCTTGGTGGAAGACAAAGCCATGCCCGTCAAAGACTGTGCAAGGCTGATCATCTACGCCATGGTACGACGTCGGCGCGAAGTGGTCATGACCGCACAAGGCAAAGTCGGCCGCTGGCTCAAACTGATCGCCCCATGGCTGGTCGACCTGATGGCCATGCGAGCAGTGAAAAAAGAATTTCGCCCTTCCTCCCATTGATACACCCCCCTTTGTCCGCCCCTTCGCCTTGGCTCACACGCTGGGCGCACCTGATCCCTCCAGGTTCGCATGTGCTGGACTTGGCCTGCGGCAGCGGTCGGCATATGCAATGGTTGCAAAGCCAAGGTTTGCATGTCTTAGGTGTTGACCGTGATGAATCTGCTCTTGCGTCTGCGCAACAGTTTGGCAAGGTTTTGTGTGCAGATATAGAAAACGCCGCTTGGCCCCTGACGGGTCGCCAATTTGACGCGGTGGTGGTAACCAACTACCTATGGCGCCCCACTTGGTCCTCGCTTTTGGCTTGCTTGAAACCGAATGGGGTTTTGATTTACGAAACCTTTGCACAAGGCAATGAAACCGTTGGCAAGCCCTCACGACCCGACTTTTTGTTGAACCGTTCAGAGCTTTTGCAGTTGTGCTGCGATTTACGGGTTGTGGCCTTTGAAGATGTATTCCTGCATTCGCCTGACCGGTATGTTCAGCGGGTTGTGGCAGTGAACACCGACAGCAATGACAAACGCTTTCCTCTCGACCCCTCAACAGCTCAGAAAAGCTAGAATACGGGTCTTCACCTATATGACTCTCCCGCTTACATGAAACCCATACGCGCAAGCATCGTGGCCTTGATCACGCCAATGCATGAAGATGGCAGCATCGACTACCCAACTCTGCGTCGTCTGATTGATTGGCACATAGCGCAAGGCACAGACTGTATTGGTGTGGTGGGAACCACCGGCGAATCCCCCACGGTCTCTGTCGAAGAACATTGCGAAATCATTCGCGTGTCAGTTGAACAAGCAGCGGGTCGTGTGCCCATCATGGCCGGTTGCGGCGCCAACTCCACTGCCGAGGCCATCGAATTAACCCGCTTTGCCAAGCAAGTCGGTGCTGATTGCCAACTGCAAGTTGTGCCCTACTACAACAAGCCCACCCAAGAAGGTCAATACCAACACTTTCGCACCATTGCAGAAGCCGTTGATTTACCCATGGTGCTTTACAACGTGCCTGGCCGTACCGTCGCAGATATGCAGCACGACACCGTGATGCGTTTGGCACAAATCGACGGCATCATTGGCATCAAAGAAGCCACCGGCAATATTGAGCGAGCCCAGTGGTTGATCCACGAAGCCCCCAAGGGGTTTTCGGTCTATTCAGGCGATGATGGAACAGCTGTCGCCCTGATGCTATGCGGCGGTCATGGCAACGTCAGCGTCACTGCCAACATCGCACCCAAACTGATGCACGACATGTGTCTGGCAGCTATTGCCGGTCAAGCTCAGCAAGCTATGGCAATTCAGCGCCAGTTACTGAACTTGCATAAAAACATGTTTACCGAATCCAACCCCATTCCAGTGAAATGGGCTGCCCACCGCATGGGGCTGTGTGGCCCTGCAATGCGCCTGCCCATGACACCTCTTAGCTCTCACCTGCAACCGGCGTTAGAAAATGCCATGCGCAGTTGTGGCCTGATTTGATTCCCCCAAAGGACCCCTTCTGATGTCTCAATTCAAACCTGCCCTTTTTCTTCGTTCAGGGCTGCTGATCTGTGTCAGCACTTTGGTGGGCTGCGGCTCCATCATTGACTCTGACAAGGTCAACTACAAAACCCAAACCGAGGCGCCTACCGCAAAATCCTTGGAAGTCCCGCCCGACCTGAGCAAAATCACCCGTAACAAACGTTTCGATGTGCCTGGAGGCACCATCAGCGCCAACGATTTAGGTGCGGGTAATAAAAAAGATCTTGGCCCTTTGACCAGTCCCTTGGCTTTAGCGGATATTCAAATCAAGCGTTCTAGCAACCAAATGTGGCTCGAAATTGCCCGCCCCCCCGATGAGTTATGGATTCCAGTTCGTGATTTTTGGAAAGAGTCTGGCTTTACCTTGGTCCGTGATGAACAAGGCATTGGCGTGATGGAAACCGAATGGGCCGAAAACCGTGCCAAGCTCCCCCAAGACTTTATTCGCCGCAACTTGGGCAAAGTTTTAGACGGTTTGTACTCTACGGGTGAACGCGACAAATTCCGTATCCGCCTAGACCGTACCGACAGCAACCACACAGAACTGTACGTGGTACACCGAGGCATGGTAGAGGTCTATGCTGACAAACTTTCCAAAAATACGGTATGGCAACCTCGCGCCAATGACCCAGAGTTGGAAAAAGAATTCCTTCGTCGCTTGATGCTCAAGCTTTCGCCCACCACCGCGACAGCAGACAATGCCAAAGCGTTTGAAGGCGGCCTCGCCAAGAGCGCCAGCCAACTCATCAGCGTAGACGGCAAGCCTGCGGTGAGCTTCAACCAAGGCTTTGATGTGGCATGGCGTCGAGTGGGCGTTTTGCTTGACCGCAATGGTTTCACGGTTGAAGACCGTGACCGCAAGCAAGGCATTTACTTTGTTCGTTATGTGGACATGCCCGAAGAGACGGAAGAAGGCTTCTTCAGCAAATTGTTCAGTTCGTCCAAAAACAGCCAAGGTCCACAGCAATACCGGTTGAAAATTGTCAGTACTGACAACGCCACGTCCACCATCGCTATCTTGAACGCATCGGGTCAACCAGATGCGTCTGCGACAGCGCAAAAAATCGCCCAACTATTGGTCAAAGAATTGCAGTAACGCGTGCTGCGATTCAAAAACCTGGGCAGCGGTAGCGCAGGCAACGCCACCGTGGTGGAAGCGCGTTGCGGTGCGCAGGTTTCTCGCCTGCTGATCGATTGCGGCTTAAGCGTCAAAGAACTTAGCAAGCGCTTGGCTCAAGCTGATTTAACGCTCGAAGACCTTGACGCGGTGTTTGTGACACATGAACACGCTGACCATATCGGTCACACACAGCAATTGGCAAAACGCACTGCCCTGCCCGTCTGGATGAGCCGTGGCACAGCCTTGGCCAGTGGCGTGCTGGAGTGGGGCTTGCCCAGCGATAAGTTGCTGCTTGTGAAAGATGGGCAAACTTTGACGCTGGGCAGCTTGCAACTCCAACCCTTCACGGTGCCGCATGACGCCAGAGAGCCACTGCAACTGCGGTGCAGCGATGGTGCCAGCAGCTTAGGTGTGCTCACCGATTTGGGACACGGCAGCGATCATGTTGTTCAAGCATTACAAGCTTGTCAAGCTTTGCTCTTGGAATGCAACCACGACAGTGAATTACTGGCGCAATCGGCTTATCCCCCTTTTTTAAAAAAACGCATTGCCGGCCCCCTTGGGCATTTGTCCAACAGCGAGTCTGCGCAACTTGCCAGTGCGTTGAACCACAGTGGCTTGAACCTGCTGGTGGCCGCCCATTTAAGCGAACGCAACAACCGCCCCGATATGGCTCAATCCGTTTTATCGCTGGCGCTGGGTTGCGGCATTGACGATATTCCAGTGGCAGACCCGTTAGAGGGCACCCCTTGGTACACGGTGCAATAAGGGCATTGCAACTCCCTTAGGCGTACAACTGCCGCAACTCTCGCTTGAGCAATTTGCCGCTGGGGTTTTTCGGCAAGGTATCGGTGAAGATAACCCGCTTTGGACATTTGAAACCTGCCATATGCTGCTGGCAATGGGCAAGAACTTCGTCCTCCGACAAGCTTTGCCCAAGTTTGACCACAATCACAGCGGTCACCGCCTCTACCCATTTGGGGTCGGGCAGACCAATCACCGCCACCTCGCTCACGGCGGACAGTCGATAAACCATCTCTTCCACTTCCCTGCTGGCGACGTTTTCTCCCCCCGTTTTGATCATGTCTTTTTTGCGATCCACCACCGTGATAAAACCCTCGTCGTCAATGGTGGCCAAGTCCCCGCTGTGAAACCAGCCGGACTCAAACGCTGCGCGGGTACGCTCTTCATCATTAAAGTAGCCGAGCATGAGGTGAGGCGATCGATGCACGATTTCACCCACCTCACCGCCTGCTGACACATCGTTCATCTGCTCATCCACCACGCGGGTTTCCACATGAATCACAGCCCGTCCACAGGAGCCTGGTTTGCGTAATTGGTCTTCTGGTCCCAACAAGGTCGCCAAGGGAGCAATTTCGGTTTGTCCATACAGGTTCCAAAGCCGCACCCGCGGCAAACGAGAAGCCAGTTCACGCAACACCTCGACCGGCATGATGGACGCACCGTAATAGCCTTTGGCCAAGGTAGACAGCTTTTCAGCGTCCATCAAAGGCGAGCGCAGCAAAGCAATCCATACCGTTGGTGGTGCAAAAAAACTGGTCACGCCAAAACGCTGCATCAGCGGCAAGAGATTGTCAGGGGTCGGTTTGGCCGTGATGATGTTGGTGCTGCCCACATAGACAGCAGGTCCGAAGAACACATCCAGTTGGGCGCAGTGGTAGAGCGGCAGGGAATGCAAGGCCAAATCATCCACATGAATTTCTGCATTGATCACACAGCTCACGTATTGCCACAGCACGGCGTCATGGGTGAGCATGGCACCCTTGGGGCTGGACTCTGTGCCACTGGTATAGACAATTTGCAAAACATCGTTGCCAGTGAAAGTTTGCGGTGGTAATTCGCCCTCATTAGCAGCCAAGGTATGAAAGTTGTGCAT
>JAIXYA010000134.1 GCA_027490485.1 Comamonadaceae bacterium | reverse complement strand
GATTGGATGCTCACGCCATTTTTTTTTTTTTTTCCTATCACCTTTGGTTTGACTTAGCTGATTGCCGAGGGCATTGCCAAGGTGCCCTTTGATCGCGGCTTGGGCCACAACGCACGTGCCTTGGCAGAACTGGTGCAAAGCGACGATCAAACAGTGCGCTTTGCTTTTCCCCAGCCAGCTCACGAAATTTTGCACGCCGATGAAACCGATCAGGTGTATTACCAAGTCTTGGGCGCCAAGGGGGAGTTTTTAAGCGGTGACAGCGAGTTACCGCTGCCGCAAGATGATGAAAAACTGGTCACCGACGAACTGCGCCTACGGGACGATGTACGCCAAGGCGTCCCCATACGCGTGGCCTACATCTGGGTAAGGGTCAAACCTTCCGCGGCACGTCCAGCGCTGGTGCAAGTCGCCGAAACCTTGGAAAAACGCTCGGTGCTGGCCAATGAAATCATCAAAGGCGTGATGCTGCCGCAGTTCGTCATCTTGCCACTGGCCGTGTTGCTGATTTGGTTGGCACTGGCGCGTGGCATTCAACCGCTGAATGAACTGGAACAGCGCATCAGGCAGCGCAAGCCTGACGATATGAGCCCCTTGGATGAAAGCGTGGTGCCTATCGAAGTGTCGCCACTGGTGTCCTCCATCAACGATTTGCTGCAACGCCTGCAAGACTCCATCGCTACCCAAAAACGGTTTTTGGCGGATGCAGCGCACCAGTTGAAAACCCCATTGGCAGGTCTGCGTATGCAAGCCGATTTAGCCTTGCGCAAAGACGCCAATGCCGATGATTTGAAACAATCGCTGCACCAGATTGGTCGCGCCAGCATTCGCGCCACCCACACTGTGAACCAACTGCTGGCTTTGGCACGCGCCGAGAGCAGCGGCGCACCAGTGGCCAAACAAGCTTGCGACCTGAGTGCGCTGACCATGGAGGTGGTGAAAGACTGTCTTCCCCGCGCTATGGACAAACACATCGATTTGGGTTTTGACAACGCTTGCGACTCGGCTGGACTACAAGGCAACCCCACCTTGCTCAAAGAGATGGTGCGCAACCTGATTGAAAACGCTTTGAACTACACACCGTCCACACCTGAACACCCGGGCGTGGTGACAGCGCGGGTCTACCGCAACGCCAAACATGCGTTGGTGTTGCAGGTGGAGGACTCAGGGCCAGGCATCGCTGAGGCTGAGCGTGAACGTGTGTTTGAGCCTTTTTACCGTGTGCTGGGCACCGAGGCCGATGGCTCGGGCTTGGGTTTAGCCATCGTGCTTGAAATTGCCCATCAACACGGCGCCATCTTGGATTTGCAAGAAACCCACCCAGGCCGCAACCCGCCAGGGGCGCAATTCAACGTGGTGTTCGCACAGCCCTAAGCAGTCGCTTTGGCGAAGGTCACCACATGGTCGACTTCTGCGCGTATGCCTATCCACTCGCCTAAGTGATGGTCATGGTGACTGGGCACATGGGCCATCAGGGTTTGGCCGCTATCAAGCAACAGGGTGTACAAAAACTCCGATCCGCGAAACGCTTTGCGAATGATTTGCGCTTTGACCAGCGCGGCATCGTCGTGGACGATGTCGTCGGCACGCAAGAGCACATCGCATTCGCCCAGCTGCGGCGCTTGCGCATGGGCTGCCATGGTTTCGCGCAATTCACCCAGCGGGGTATCCAGCACAATGTCATGGCCCTCTTGGCGCAGGGTGGCAGGTGCAAACACGCCATGGCCGATGAACTCCGCCACAAAGCGGGTGGCTGGTCGGTGGTACAGATGGTAGGCGTCGTCCCACTGCTCTAGTCGGCCTTGGTGCATCACCCCAATCACATCCCCCAGCGCAAACGCTTCGAGCTGGTCGTGGGTGACAAACAATGCGGTGGTGTTGGCCATCTTAAGGATGGAGCGCAGCTCATGAGCCAAACGTTCGCGTAAATCCACATCTAAATTAGAGAACGGCTCATCGAGCAAGAGCAACTGCGGTTGTGGAGCCAAAGCACGTGCCAAGGCCACCCTTTGCTGCTGACCGCCCGACAGTTCATGGGCGTAGCGCTGACCACTGTTGTCCAGCCCCACCAAAGCCAACACATCTTTCACCCGGGCACGTTGTCTGTCCAAGGGCCAACGGTGCAAGCCAAAGGCGATGTTTTGCGCCACATTCAGGTGCGGGAACAAGGCATAGTCTTGGAAGACCATGCCAATGCGGCGCTCCTCAGGGGGCAGATGGACGCCATGACCGCTTACCACCACACCACCGATAGAGATGTCTCCGGCGCTGATTTTTTCCAAACCCGCCACGGCGCGCAGCAGCGTTGTCTTGCCGCAACCCGAGGGGCCGATCAACACACCCATTTGCCCGGCTTGCAGCTGCAGGCTCACGCTGTCGACCGCTGCGCCTTGGCGGCCAGGGTAGTGAACTTGCAAAGCATTGACTTGGAGAAACATGCTGCGGATTGTAGGCACCTGCCTTTTCTCACCTACCCGCTGCCTACAATCTGCCTTTTGATACTGTGTCGCTTGCTGCGACAACGCCATGCGCCTGATTTCTTTGCTGCGGTTGTTGGTAATTGTGCTGTTGGCCATGCCGGTGCTGATGGTGCTGGCTGCTTGGCTGCAATGGAACGAAGCTTCAGCCGAGGTCTTACTGGGCATGGCCAGCACGGTGTTGCCCAGCTATGTGGTGAGCAGTTTGGGACTGTGCTTTTGGGTAGCCATTGGCGTGATCAGCATGGGCAGTGTCAGCGCGGCAGCGGTCACCTTGTTTGATTTCAAAGGGCGACGCACCTTGGAGTGGGCGCTGCTCTTGCCCTTGGCCATGCCAGCCTATGTGGTGGCTTATGCCTACAGCGATTTTTTGCAATTCAGCGGACCCTTGCAAACCGCACTGCGTGCAGCGTTTGGCTGGCAAGGTGCGCTGTGGCCTGATGTGCGCAGCCTGTGGGGCGCAGCAGCAGTGCTCAGTTTTGCACTTTACCCCTACGTCTATTTGTTGGTTCGCGCCGCTTTGGTGGAACGTGCGCCCCAGTTGATGGAAGCTGCTCGCTTGCTGGGTGCCGATTTGCCACGCCGTATTTTTCGCGTGGCGCTTCCTTTGGCCCGTCCTGCGATTGCCGCAGGCACAGCTTTGGCGCTGATGGAAACACTGGCAGATTTTGGGGTCAGCAGTTATTTTGGGGTGACCACGTTTTCCACCGGCATTTACAAAGCGTGGCTGGTGATGGACGACCGCGTTGCTGCTGCCCAGTTAGCGACTTTTTTGTTGCTGTTGGTGGCTGTGATGCTGCGCTTGGAGCAAAAAGCCCAAGCCCGATTGCGCTTTGCCAGTCAACGCAGCATGGGCCGCGGCGCGGAGTCACAGCCCTTGAAGCTAACAGGTTGGCCAGCGGCTTTGGCTTTGCTGCTGTGTGCTTTGCCGGTGCTGCTGGGCTTTGTCTTGCCACTGTTGATCATGGGCCATGCCCTGTGGGTCCACAGCCAAAGCGTCGCGATGGATTGGCTGAAGTTTTCTATTTGGATGGGCAACAGTTTGTACCTGGGTTTGTTAACCGCGGTGCTGGCGGTGGGCATGGCGCTTTCATTGGCTTTCAGCCAACGGGTTCACCCAGGCGTTTGGCATCGTTTCAGTACCCAAGCGGTGGGTTTGGGCTATGCCGTACCCGGCGTCATCATCGTGGTGGGCTTGTTGTTGCCGATTGGCTGGTTACAGCACGCTTGGCCCCAAAGCCAAGCGGGCTACTGGTTGACCGCCACCATCTTGGGCCTGGTCTGGGCCTACCTTGTGCGCTTCATCGCAGTGGCGTTGCAAGCGGTGCAAACCGGCTACACCCGCATCCCCCTCAGCACCGATGAAGCATCCCGCACCTTGGGGGTGTTTCGCACCGCGTTGTTCACCCGTGTGCATTGGCCTTTGCTCAAACGCTCTACCGCGGCGGCCCTGCTGTTGGTGTTGGTGGATGTCATGAAAGAGCTGCCTGCCACCTTGGTGTTGCGCCCCTTCAATACCGACACCTTGGCGGTCATGGCCTACCAGTTGGCCAGAGATGAGCGCCTTGGGGAAGCGGCCCTGCCGTCGTTGGCGCTGGTGCTGGTGGGCCTGTTACCGGTCATGCTTTTGAGCCGTACTTTGCGAAAAACCTGATATTTCAGTGGTTTTTTGATCTAACGCAAATGCGAATAGTTCGTATTTGATTTATGATGGGGCTTCATTGACAGAAAGCTCATCATGGTTTCCAAGCTGGTTTTTACTGGTTTTACCCGTCGCGCCTTGGGTGCATTGGCTTTATTGGCCGGTTTGAGTGGCGCATCTCAAGCGCAAGAAGCAGAGCTCAACCTCTACTCCGCCAGACACTACGCCACCGACGAAGCTTTGTACGCCGACTTCACCCGCGCCACTGGCATTCGCATCAACCGCGTCGACGCCGATGACGCCGGTATCTTGTCGCGCCTCAAAGCAGAAGGTTCGGCCTCGCCTGCCGATGTGATTTTGTTGGTGGACGCCGCGCGATTGTGGAAGGGCGAAGTCGAGGGCTTGTTTAAACCCATCCATTCAAAATTACTGGAAAAGGCCATTCCAGAGCACTTGCGGGCCCGTTCCCGCCCAGAAGGTAGCTCTTGGTTTGGGTTTTCAACCCGTGCGCGTGTCATCGTGTATGACAAATCGCGGGTCAAGCCAGAAGACGTTGACAGCTATGAAAAGCTCGCCCTGCCTGTGAACAAAAACAAGCTGTGTGTGCGTTCGGGCTCTCACCCCTACAACCTGTCATTGTTCGGCGCCATGGTCGAGCACCTGGGCGCCCCTGCCACCGAGGTTTGGCTCAAAGACTTGGTGGTCAATATGGCGCGCAGCCCCAAGGGCGGCGACACCGACCAAATCAAAGCGGTGGGCAGCGGTGAGTGCGGCATAGCGCTTGCCAATTCTTACTATGTGGCGCGACTGCTGCGCTCTGGCGCACCGCAAGACCAAGCCCTGATGCAACGTGTGGGGGTGATCTTCCCCAACCAAGCGAGTTGGGGCACCCACATGAACATCGCAGGCGGGGCGGTGGCCCAATATGCCAAACACCCTGCCAATGCGCAAAAGTTTTTAGAGTACTTGGCCAGCCCTTCCGCGCAAGCCTACTTTGCCAATGGCAACAACGAGTGGCCGGTGGTGAAAAACGTGCAACTC
>JAIXYA010000205.1 GCA_027490485.1 Comamonadaceae bacterium | reverse complement strand
ATGCCGTGCTCAGTCAGCGTCTTTCGCTCAGGGCTGCTTTCATTCAGGATGGGGTTGGTGTTGTTGATGTGAATCAAAATTTTTCTCACATGGCTGGGCAATTTGTCGAGCCATTCAATCATGCCATCGGGTCCTGTTTGCGGCATGTGTCCCATGGCACGCGAGGTTTTCTTGGAAGCACCCAAATCGATCATTTCAGTGTCTGTCCACAAAGTACCGTCCACCAAAACACAATCGGCTTTTTGCATGGCAGACCAAACATGGGACTCCATTTGGCCAAGTCCAGGTGCATAAAACAAGGTTTTCCCTGTGTCTTCATCTGCCACAGTGAGTCCAACGTTGTCGCCTGGCTGTGGTTGATCGCGATGCGGTGAGTAAGGGGGTGCATTGCTGATCAAGGGAATTGCCTCGAACTTCAAATGGCTTAATTTTGGGATGCTGAACGATGACTCAAGTGCCAAGGGATGCAAGTCAACACCGCAATAATATTCAAGCACATTGAATAAAGGATTGCCAGTCGTCAGATCTTCTTTCACCAAGGGGTGACACCACAAAGGTAAACGCCCCTTGTGTTCGCGCAACATCAACAGCCCTGTTGTATGGTCAATTTGGGCATCCATGAGCATAACCGCAGCAATTCCAGAGTCGCGCAAGGACCGGGCTGGTTGCAACTCGGGAAATGCTTTGATTTGCTGAAGAATATCCGGCGAAGCGTTGACCAACAGCCAATCTTGTGCATTCGAAGAAATGGCAATGGAGGACTGGGTTCTGGCGCGGTGGTGAAGGCTGCCTGCTCGAACAGCACTGCACTGGGGGCAATTGCAATTCCACTGTGGAAAACCACCGCCAGCAGCTGATCCAAGGACTTGTATTTTCAAAATAGTTTCGCCTAAAAAAAAACCGCGTCAAGCGCGGAAATCATCAAATAATTTGAAAAGGTCTGTTGAGTTGCCTCAACAGACCACCGTCAAATTAACGGTTTGCAATGTACATGGTAATTTCGAAACCGAAACGCATGTCGCTTGCTGCTGGGGTTTGCCATTTCATGTGGATTCTCCAAATAAAAAGCCGTAAATTACGGTAAATCGTGAACAGAGTCATTCTGAACACAAGTTGATATTATGCAAGGTGCAGGTGTTTTCAGACTCCATATTTCAAGGAATTTGCCCTCGTGAATTTCATGAGTCGCGCCTAGGGAAATCCCTAGTCACCACCCACAACGGTCTTCCAATCTTTACTTGCGCCTATATTCTGAGGATGTTGAATCAAACCCCTAGGGACTTATTTCCATCCATTACACCTTTTCATCATGGACTGCTTCCGGAGGAGGACGGACACAAGGTGTATTTCGAAGAGTGTGGAAATCCCCAAGGCGTTCCTGTTATTTTTCTGCATGGTGGGCCTGGCAGCGGCTGCAGTCCAAAACACCGCCAATTTTTTGACCCCAAGATCTGCCGAGCTGTCCTGTTCGATCAACGAGGCTGCGGTCGCAGCGGTGCTGAGAATCTTTTATTCAAAAACGACACCGCGCATTTGATTCATGACATGGAGCGCTTGCGCAAGCATTTGAACATTGACAAATGGTTGGTGATTGGGGGCTCATGGGGAGGCGGCCTTGCCTTGGCGTATGCCTGCGAACACCCTGAGGCGTTCAGTGGGGCCGTTCTTAGAAATACCTTTCTTTGCAGGCCCAGCGACTTGAAATGGTTTTTTCAAGATTCCAAACAATTCATGCCTGATGCTTGGGAAAAGCTGGTCGAACATATTCCCGACAAATTTCACGACAATATTTGCCAGTACCTATGTGTACATATTTTGGAGGCCGACAAGGAAACCGCGCTTAAGTTGGCTCAGTCTTGGAACACTTGGGAAAATGCCTTGTTGCAACGCAGTTTTGCAGGTGCACCCGCCTCGCCATCAAGCACACAAGAAGCAGATAAGTTGATAGACAAATACAAAATTCAGAGTCACTACCTGCAAAATCTTTGCTTCTTTCCTGAAGAGGGTTTGTTACCTCATCTGAGCAGTATTCAAAATACACAAATCGCCCTTTTACAGGGCCGACTGGATTGGGTGTGCAGACCGGAATCCAGCTGGGATATTCACCACAATATCCCCCACAGTCGGCTGCAATGGGTCGAGAGCGCAGGGCATGGGATTTTTGAAACGCCTATGGTTGACTGTATGGTCAGCACCATCCATTCCTGTGTCGCCTCGCTGCAAAAAACCAAATCCAATTGATTGTTATTGCACATGGCTACGCTTAATTTGATGCTGGTTGACGACCATTTGCTGGTGCGAGCGGGGTTTAAACGTTTGCTCATGACGTATGACCATATTGCCGTGGTCGCCGAAGCATCGAGCGGGGAAGAAGCTTTGAATTTGTACAAACTTCATCAACCCGATATTGTTATCTTAGAGATTGATATTCCAGGCATCGGCGGCATGGAAACGATCAAGCGGTTTTTGGACAAATACCCCAAGGCCAAAATCATCGTCCTCACGGTACACGAAGAATTCATTTACCTCAAACGTGCCTTGGCTTTTGGTGCATTGGGCTATTTGTCCAAAAAATCTGCACACCAAACTTTGCATGACGCGGTGAAAGCGGTTGCCCAGAAAAAACGTTTTGTTGAACCCGATTTATCGCAAAAGTTATTTCTCAGCGAACTCGATGGCGGCATTGATCCTCTGGAAGAGCTTTCAGCCAGAGAGTTTGGTGTTTTCTTGCAATTTGCAAAAGGACTGTCCTTGCCCCTTGTGGCCGAAAGGCTCAACTTATCTGAATCAACAGTTTCTACGCATTTGTACAGCATCAAGCAAAAGCTTCAACTGGGTAATCAGTCTGAACTTATTTTGCTGGCCCATCGCTTGGGCTTAATTCACACAAGCGAAACTTGACTTTCCGTTCTCTGCGCGTGTGGATGCCCTAGTCCGTTATCATCCGCCCTCTTCTCACAAGGCAATTTCAATTGAAGTCTTTTTTCCAGAGCCTGAAAAATAAAAACCCGCATTGGGAAGTTGAGCCATTGTGGTTTGAGTGGCTGGTATTGGTCGGTTTGTTTGTCTTCGCCACTTGGTTGCTGGGCATTCAAGGCGTGTGGCATTTACTTCTAAGTTCCGACCCCACGGGTATCACACTGATCATCATTATTGTTTTCAGTGTCGCCACTTTGTGGTGTGGGGTGCGGTCGCGAGAATTGGCACACCAAAGAGATTTGCTGTCCTTGGCCAGCGCTTCAGGTGTGGAGTTCATGGTGCAAGCCGAGGGCTGGGCTGGCGAATACTGGAATGCTTTGGCATTGAACCCCCAAGACAGCGGCGCTCCTTTGGACTTGCTGATGGAGCACACCCATGGCTCGCACTCCACCGCATGGTGGGTCAATGGTGTTCAACTCAAGTTGGGCTTGCTTGGCAAAGTGATTGGCTTTTCAGTGCTGGCCATGCAAATTGGGCAGATTCAAAGCTTTGACCCCTCGCAAGCGCAAGACCTGCTGCGCAACCTCACCTCCGGTTTGGGCGTGGCGCTGCTGACCACCATGGTGGGCTTGGTTGGCAATATCTTGCTGGGCTTGCAACTCACCCGCATGGACCGCTTTGCCGACGATTTGGTGGCGCAAGCTCAGCGACACGGCATGCGCATACCGCGCTAAGAACAGCAGTTTTTATGCGCAAGCTCCGACACTCTCGCGAACCCGAGGTCGACCCTTTTTACGACATGTTGTTCAACATGCTCATCGCGTTTGTGTTTTGCTTCATCATTGCGTTGTTGGCCATGAACCCCAAGGCTTTGAAGTCAGGCGACATTCCTGCCAAAGCCGAATTCATCATCACGTTGTCGTGGCCAGACTTGAACCCCAATGATTTGGATTTATGGGTGCAAGGCCCCTCGGGCGAGAGCGTTTGGTTTCGCAACCGTGAGGCGGACCTGATGCACCTAGACCGCGACGACCGCGGTAACTCTAACAACACCATCATGGTCAATGGGAACAAAGTGATCAACCCTTTGCGCCAAGAGGTGGTGACGATTCGCAGCATCGTGCCGGGCGAATACGTGGTCAATGCCCACTACTATGAAACCAAGGAAATTGACCGCAATGACCCCCAAACCGGCCAACCGGTAGAAGCCACGTTGTCGGTGATCAAGGTCAACCCCAAAGCCGAGGTTGTTTACTATGGTCAAGCCACGCTGGAGAGCCGTGGCAAAGAGGTCACCATCACTCGCTTTACAGTCACGCCCAATGGCGGTGTCGATAACGTCAACACCATCCCCAAAATTCTTGTGAAGTCCTTTTAATATGTCGCTTACCTTTATTCTTGTCTTCGTTATCTTTGCTTTTTTACTGGCATTGGCCTTGGTGTATTCGCACTGGCCACGTTGGCTCAAAGGCTTGCTGGCCATTGGCGTGACGGGGTTTTATTTCTTTGGTTTTGCCAGTGTGCATTCCTTATTGGGTTTGCCCAGCACAGATGCTTTACCCCCACGCTTTGTGATGATTGCAGCCATTGTGGATGAGCCGCGTGGCAAATTCCCAGGCGCTTTGTACATGTGGGTGACCCCCATCGAAGAAGGCAAAAGCGTGATGCACCCACGAGCCTACCAACTCCCTTATACCCGCGTCCTCCATGAGCAAATTGCAGACGGCATGAAAAAAGGTCGTGAAGGTGTGCCTCAGATGGGCACCGCTGAGGCCAAAGCCGGTAACGGCAAAGGTCCTACCTGGCTCAACCCTGGGACCGATGAACAAGAGGTGAAGATTTTGGATTTGCCCACACCTCAAGTGCCTGAGAAATAACCATGCGCTGCCTCATTCTTGCTGCTTGCAGCCTGCTTTTTCTCACGGCTTGTGACAAGCCTGCCAACGACAACCCCTTGTTTCCACTGGGCGCTGGCAAGCGTTGGACCTACGAAGTTGAAACGGTGTACGACAACCCCGAGGGCAAAACGGTCAAGCAAAAAATAGATTTTCACAATTTGGGCAGTGCTTCTTTGGCTGACGGTTCTACAGCTTGGCTGCGACGCAGCAGCAATGGCCATGAGTACTGGTTTCTAATCACCGACAAGGGCGTGGGTCGAGTCGCCATGAAGTCGCCCCTGCAAGAGCAAGCCGTGATGGATGAAGAGCCCCGACAAGTTCTGCCCAGCACCCCGACTGTGGGCGCCCAATGGAAGCACAACACCTTGCCATATTTTTTACGCCGCCGTAATGAATCGCCTGCAGAATTTCGCT
>JAIXYA010000180.1 GCA_027490485.1 Comamonadaceae bacterium | reverse complement strand
GTTTTGTCGAGATGAAGTACCTGGAGTACAACCTCGCCAAGCCCGCTTTTGATGTGCGCGAGTGCCAAACACGTGGTCTGACTTTCTCGTCTGCCGTACGTGCGCGTGTGCAACTCATTATTTACGACCGCGACTCTTCAACTCCTCAGTCCAAGGTAGTCAAAGAAGTGAAAGAGCAAGAGGTCTATATGGGTGAAGTGCCCTTGATGACTGACAAAGGCTCGTTCATCATCAACGGTACAGAGCGCGTGATCGTGTCTCAATTACACCGCTCACCTGGCGTGTTCTTTGAACACGACAAAGGGAAAACCCACAGCTCTGGCAAATTGTTGTTCAGCGCTCGCATCATCCCTTACCGCGGTTCATGGCTGGACTATGAATTCGACCCTAAAGACATTTTGTATTTCCGCGTCGACCGTCGCCGCAAAATGCCTGTCACTATTTTGCTCAAGGCCATTGGTTTAACGCCCGAAGCAATTTTGGCCAACTTCTTCGTCAACGACACCTTCAAGATGATGGACAGCGGCGCCCAAATGGAATTTGTGGCTGAGCGTTTGCGTGGCGAAGTTGCTCGTTTTGATATCACCGATAAGTCCGGGAATGTGGTTGTCGCCAAAGACAAGCGCATCACTGCTCGTCACACGCGTGAAATGGAACAAACCGGTACCACCCATGTGTCAGTTCCAGAAGATTTCCTGATTGGACGCGTGGTCGCTCGCAACATTGTTGATGAGGAAACCGGCGAAATCATTGCCAAGTCCAACGAAGAGTTGACAGAAGCCTTGCTGAAAAAACTTCGCTCCAGTGGCGTTGAAGATTTGCAGTGCATTTACACCAATGAATTGGACCAAGGTGCTTACATTTCTCAAACCCTGCGTATTGACGAAACTGCAGACGAGTTTGCTGCGCGTGTAGCCATCTACCGCATGATGCGCCCTGGCGAGCCGCCTACCGAAGACGCGGTTCAAGCTTTGTTCCAGCGCTTGTTCTACAACCCTGACACCTACGATTTGTCTCGTGTAGGCCGTATGAAGTTCAATGCCCGTGTCGGTCGTGAAGACTCCACCGGCCCCATGGTGCTGAACAATGAAGACATCTTGGCTGTTGTCAAGATACTGGTTGACTTACGCAACGGCCGTGGCGAAGTCGATGACATTGATCACTTAGGTAACCGTCGTGTGCGTTGTGTGGGCGAATTGGCCGAAAACCAATACCGTACCGGTTTGGCGCGTATCGAAAAAGCTGTGAAAGAGCGTTTAGGTCAAGCGGAACAAGAGCCGTTGATGCCGCACGACTTGATCAACTCCAAGCCCATCTCTGCGGCGCTCAAAGAATTCTTTGGTGCATCTCAGTTGTCCCAGTTCATGGACCAAACCAACCCTTTGTCCGAGATCACGCACAAACGCCGCGTCTCAGCACTCGGCCCAGGCGGTTTGACCCGCGAACGTGCTGGCTTTGAGGTGCGTGACGTGCATGTGACCCACTACGGTCGTGTATGTCCCATTGAAACACCCGAAGGCCCCAACATTGGTCTGATCAACTCGCTGTCTTTGTACGCGCGTTTGAACGAATACGGTTTCATCGAAACACCTTACCGTCGTGTGAACGATGGTCAGGTCACCATGGATATCGATTACTTGTCAGCCATCGAAGAAGCCAAATACGTGATCGCTCAAGCGAATGCGATGTTGAGCAAGGATGACCGCTTGATTGGCGATTTGGTGTCTGCGCGTGAAAAGGGCGAATCCATTTTGTGTGGCAAAGAACGCGTTCAGTACATGGACGTCTCTCCTGCACAGATCGTTTCTGTGGCAGCTTCTTTGGTGCCTTTCCTTGAGCACGATGACGCCAACCGCGCCTTGATGGGTGCGAACATGCAGCGCCAAGCCGTGCCTGTTTTGCGTCCTGAAAAAGCATTTGTGGGAACAGGTATTGAGCGCGTAGCTGCGATTGACTCCGGCACCGTGGTCACTGCCTTGCGTGGCGGCGTCGTTGACTATGTTGACGCCACCCGTATCGTGGTGCGTGTGAACGATGCTGAAACCCAAGCCGGTGAAGTTGGTGTGGATATTTACAACCTCATCAAATACCAGCGTTCAAATCAAAACACCAATATTCACCAACGCCCCATCGTCAAGCGTGGTGACAAACTCGCCAAAGGCGATGTGGTGGCCGATGGTGCTTCCACAGACTTGGGCGAACTCGCCTTAGGTCAAAACATGTTGGTGGCATTCATGCCATGGAATGGTTACAACTTCGAAGACTCCATCCTCATTTCAGAGCGTGTGGTGGCCGAAGACCGTTACACCTCCATCCACATTGAAGAATTGGTGGTGATGGCGCGTGACACCAAACTGGGCGCGGAAGAAATTTCCCGTGATATTCCCAATTTGGCAGAACAGCAACTCAATCGCTTAGACGAGTCCGGCATCATCTTCGTCGGTGCTGAAGTGCAACCAGGTGACGTGTTGGTGGGCAAGGTCACTCCCAAAGGCGAAACCACTTTGACGCCAGAAGAAAAACTGCTGCGCGCCATCTTTGGCGAAAAAGCCTCGGACGTGAAAGACACTTCATTGCGCGTGGACCAAGGCTCACAAGGCACGGTCATCGATGTGCAAGTGTTCACCCGCGAAGGCATTGTTCGTGACAAGCGTGCGCAGCAAATCATCGACGATGAATTGAAGCGCTTCCGCTTAGACTTGAACGATCAATTGCGCATCGTTGAAGCGGATGCTTTCGATCGTATTGGCAAGTTGCTCAATGGCAAAACAGCCAATGGTGGCCCCAACAAACTGCCTAAAGGTAGCAAGATCGACAAGGCCTATTTGGACAGCGTCGAGAAGTTCCATTGGTTTGACATCCGTCCTGCCGATGAAGACACCGCTTCGCAACTGGAAAGCATCAAAAACGCTTTGACACAAACCCGTCACAGCTTCGATTTGGCTTTTGAAGAGAAGCGCAAAAAACTCACCCAAGGCGATGAGTTGCCAGCAGGTGTGTTGAAAATGGTCAAGGTCTACTTGGCTGTGAAGCGTCGCTTGCAGCCTGGTGACAAGATGGCGGGTCGTCACGGCAACAAAGGCGTGGTCTCCAAGATTGTCCCCGTTGAAGACATGCCTTACATGGCTGACGGCACACCTGTGGACATCGTGCTCAACCCCTTGGGCGTGCCTTCTCGCATGAACGTCGGTCAGGTGTTGGAAGTGCATTTGGGCTGGGCTGCCAAAGGCATTGGCCAGCAACTCGGTCACATGATGCAAGAAGAAGCCAAGGCTGCTGAGATCCGCGCTTTCCTCGAGACTTTGTACAACAGCACAGGTCACAAAGAAGAGCTCAGCAAACTCGCAGACAAAGAGATCAAAGAGATGGCGAATAACCTCGCTACCGGCGTGCCTTTTGCGACGCCGGTGTTCGATGGCGCATCAGAAGAAGACATTCGCACCATGTTGAAGCTGGCTTACCCAGAAGACGTGATGGCGGCCAAAGGCTTGACCGCAGCGCGCACCCAAGCGAACTTGTTTGATGGTCGAACCGGTGACGCTTTCGAGCGCCCCACCACCGTGGGCTATATGCATGTGTTGAAACTTCACCACTTGGTTGACGACAAAATGCATGCACGCTCCACCGGACCTTACTCACTGGTCACACAACAACCTTTGGGTGGCAAGGCCCAGTTTGGTGGTCAGCGTTTCGGCGAGATGGAAGTGTGGGCGCTGGAAGCCTATGGCGCTTCTTACACCCTGCAAGAAATGCTCACCGTCAAGTCCGACGACGTGCAAGGCCGTACCAAGGTCTACGAGAGCATCGTCAAAGGCGAACACTCCATCGAAGCGGGCATGCCCGAGTCGTTCAACGTGCTGGTCAAG